>JBOGVC010000164.1:0-11521 GCA_050695275.1 Actinomycetota bacterium
CCTGTCAACCGTGGAGTGGGCGCGGATCCGTGAGTACCCCGTGACGACCGCCGAAGCACGCTGCCTCACGTACATGATGGACATCGAGACCCATACGGTGGTGTTCCTCCGGGACCTCCTCGCGACCCGCGCGTCGTTCGATCCCGAGGTCACCGCGTTCCTGTCCTGCTGGGTCTACGAGGAGCTCTGGCACGGGGAGGCGTTCAGCCGCTTCCTCGTCGAGGCCGGGTACCGGGTGGCCCCGACCTTCGAGGACGTGTCGGGAGACGACCCGTTCCCGACCCGCGTCGACCGCAACCAATGGGTCCGACAGAAGTTCGGGACGAAGGGATACGTCTCCCACATCGGCACGCTGCTCGGATCGGCGCTGTTCCGCGACTTCGTCGCCGTGCACATGACCTGGGGCGCCGTCAACGAACTCGGGACGCTGACCGGGTACCACCGCATCATCGCCAAGACCGAGCACCCCGTCCTGATCCAGCTCCTCCAGGCCGTGATCAAGGACGAACGCCGACACTTCGCCTTCTACCGGGCGCAGGCCAGGATGCGCCTGGCGCGATCGCGACAGGCGCGGACGATCACCCGGTGGGCGCTCGAACGTCTATGGGCTCCCGTGGGGACCGGCGTCCGGCCGCAGTCCGAGACCGACTTCGTGATCCACTCCCTCTTCGGCGATGCGGACGGGATGGTCGCCGTCAAGGAGATGGAAGCGACGCTCGGGGAGCTTCCGGGCCTGGAGGGCAGCCGCTTCCTCACGGAAGCGCTGGAGGGAGCGGCGACACGGCTCGGTCGGCCGCTCGGGATGGGTTGAGCGATCAGTCTCGCGGGCGCACCCTCGTCCCCTCGGGCGTGTCCATGACCTCGAGGTCCATCGCCTGGAGCTCGTCCCGGAGCTCGTCCGAGCGCGCGTAGTCCTTCGACGCTCGAGCGGTGTCCCGTTCGGCCACCAGCCGTCGGACCCCCTCCGTCGGCTCCCACGCCGCTCGCGCTTCCCGTTCGAGATCGAGTCCGAGGACCCGATCCCAGGTCGCCAGGAGCCCCCTCTTCTCGCCGGTCGAGACGTCGGCCGAGTGATCGAGGTCGTTCACCGCACGGACGGCGGCCGGCATGTCGAGGTCGTTCGCGACGGCCTCGCGGAACCGTGAATCGAACTCCTTCGCGGCAGGGCCGAGGTCATCGACCGGCGCGCCCCACTCAGCGACATGCCTCCGGAGCTGCTTCACCCGATGGTCGGCCGTCTCCAGCGCCTCCCACGTGAAGTCCATCTCGGATCGATACCGGGCCTGGAACGTGAACCACCGGAAGGCCAGGGGGTCGATGCCCTGCTCCGCCAGATCGGTCACCCGCTTGATGTTCTTCGCGGATTTCGCCATCTTCTGGCCGCCCATCTGCAGGAACCCGCCGTGTGCCCAGATCGACACGACCGGATGACCGACGGAGCCTTCCGACTGCGCGATCTCGTCCTCGTGGTGCGGGAACTTGTTGTCGTTGCCCCCGGTGTGCACGTCGAAGCGATCGCCCAGATGCTTGATCGACATCGCGGAGCACTCGATATGCCACCCCGGATACCCGTCGCCCCACGGACTCGGCCATCGCAACAGACGGTTCGCGCCGGCCCTCTTCCACAGCGCGAAGTCCTCGGGGTGCCGCTTGCCCGGATCCGTCGCCAGCTCCGTTCGGTGACCCGCTCGCAGCTGATCCAGCGTGTTCCCGGAGAGCTTCCCGTACCCGGGGAAGGTCGTGACGTCGTAGTAGACGGTTCCGTCGACCTCGTAGGCGTGGCCCTTCTCGATCAACGTCTCGATCATCGAGAGCATCTCCGGGATGTGGTCCGTCGCCCGCGGGTAGAAGTCGGCTCGCTCGATGCCGACCAGGTCGGCGTCCTCAAGGAACGCCTGCGTGTACTTCTCGGCGATCTCGGCGGCGGAGAGCCCTTCATCGGACTCGGCCAGCTCCATCTTGTCCCTGCCCGTGTCGCTCACCTCGTCGGTCATGTGGCCGACGTCGGTGATGTTCATGATCCACCGGACGTCGAGCCCCTCGAAGCGGAGGGCGCGGCGGATCAGATCGCCCAGCATGAACGAGCGCATGTTCCCGATGTGGATGTACCGGTAGACCGTGGGGCCGCACGAGTAGATCCGCACCAGCCGGCCGTCGACGGGAACGATCTCCTCGACGGCACGCGAAAGCGTGTTGTACAGGCGCACGGGCCAATCCTACTGAGGGCTCTGGCCTACTGAGGGCTCTGGCCTACCGAGGGCTCTGGCCTACAGAGGGGTCACGGACGGAGCGGGCGGCCCTCGAACGGGATCGAGAGCGCGATCGTCGTGTTCGTGGTCACCGCCGCCTTCTCGCGGAGCCGCCGGATCAGATCCTCCAGGTCACCCGTCGTCTTCGTTCGGACCTTCAGCACGTAGTTCGCCTCGCCGGCGACCGAGTAGCAGTCCTCGACCTCCGGGAATTCCCGCACCCTCGCAGGCAGGTCGTCGGGCTGATGCGGATCGAGCGGGATCGCGGCGATCAGCGCCGTCACGTACAGACCGACGGCCTCCGGATCCACGACGGCGCGGTACCCGCGGATCACCCCCTGGTGCTCGAGCTTCCGGACCCGCTCGTGGACGGCGCTCGCCGAGAGCCCGACCGTGGCGCCCACGTCCGCGTACGTCGCCCGACCGTCCGCCTGCAGCGCCGTGAGGATCGCCATGTCCCGCTCGTCCAGCACGGCGGCATGGTCCCACACGGGGGACCGAGAAATCCCCGCGACGGCCGATTGCCCGTTCCCGGGCCCGGCGCTACGGTCGGCGTCTCCTCCTTCAGACCTTCGGCCGATCTTCTGGTCTTCCCCGGAGGAGCGAAACGATGCGACGGCGTCCCACGGGGCCGGTGGGCAGGCGAGACACCCCCGGCCCGCGAACGGTCCCCATCTCCAAGCCAGGCGGCGGAATCCGCTGGCTGACCCAGCTCGAGCCGGCCGACGACGCGGCGTACCGGGCGGCGGTGGGCCCGCTCGTGGGGCGGATCGAGCGTTCCCTGGGGCCCGAGGTGGTGGCCGTCCGAGCGAAGAGAAGCGGTGTCGGATGGACGCTCGCCCCCTGGAGACAGGCGCGGGCGGCGTGGCGCAGCAACGTCCAGCGGGCGATCATCGGCGCGCCGGAGGCGACGTTCGCGGTCGCCGACGTGCGCGACTGCTACGCCTCGATCTCGTTCGAGACGGTCACCGCGCTGCTCGGCCCGGAGGCTGCGGAGGCGGTCGCCCTCCTCCGCCGGTTCCGTGAGCGAGGGGTGCGCGGCCTCCCCGTCGGTCCGGAGCCGTCCGCCGTCCTGGCGAACGCCGCCTTGTCCCGCCTGGATCATGCGATCGGGAGCACCGGCTTGCGGCACCTCCGATGGGTCGACGATGTCGTCCTGTGGGGTCCCGGCGACGAGGTCCGAGCCGCGATGGCCGCGATGCGCTCGGCCGGGGAGGCGATCGGCCTCGATCTGCATCGGGGCAAGACGAGGGTCCTCAGGGATCGCGACGAAGCGGTCGCGGTTCTGCTCGGTGAGCGGGACTCCTCTATCATCGCGGCGCCGTGAGGACCCTCTACCGCGCGTCGCGGGTCGTGACGCTTTCCCATCCCGCGATGGGGGAGTGGATCCTCGTCGACGATCGCCACGTCCAGCGCGTCGGCACCGGACAGCTCCCCGATGCGGAGCTCACGATCGACCTCCCCGGGACCACGATCGTCCCGGGCTTCATCGACAGCCACGTGCATCTCTCCGCGACGGGTCGTTCCCTCGCGAACGCGGACGTTCGGGGGTCCCGCTCCAAGCGGGACTTCCTCGCCCTGGTCCGCGAGCGCGCCACGGACGACGTCACCGTCGTGCACGTCGAGGGGTTCGATGAGACCCGGTGGGACACGCACGAGCTCCCGACCGCACACGACCTGGACGCGATCACGCCGACGCCCGTGGTGGCGACGAGGGCGGATGGCCACATCTCCGTCGTGAGCTCGTCGACCCTCGCCGCGATCGACCTCGCCGATGCCGACGGTGTCGAGCTCGACGCCGAACGACATCCGACGGGTCGCCTCACGAAGGAGGCCAACCGTCGGGCCGTCGCGTGGGTGGAGGCCTCGTACGACACACAGCGGATCGAGGGGTTCCAGCTGCAGGCCGCCGGGCTCGCTGCGTCACGGGGCGTGACGGCGGTGCACGAGATGTCCATGGATACCGCGGATCTCGAGGTGCTCATCGGGCACCGGTCCCGGTTGCCGGTCGACGTCGCCCCGATCCTCGCGTCGATGTCGCTCCCCGAGGCGATGGAGCGGCGGCTCGCCGCGATCGGCGGGGACCTCCCGGTCGACGGCTCGATCGGTGCTCGGACCGCGGCGCTGTCCCACGCCTACGACGACGGCGCGGACACGGGCGAGCTGTACCACGACGACGACGCGATGGCGGAGTTCTTCCACGCGGCCCACAACGCGGGCCTCCAGGTCGGTGTGCACGCGATCGGGGATCGGGCGATCGAACAGGTCCTCGCCACGTGGGAGCGCGTGTATCTGGCGCTGGATTCCCGCGAACGACGGCACTTCCGCGCGCGTCGCCACCGCATCGAGCACTTCGTCCTCCCCTCGACGGATCAGATCGAGCGGACCGCGATGCTGGGTCTCGCCGTGTCCGTGCAACCAGCCTTCGATCGGCTCTGGGGCCAGGGAGGCGGGATGTACGAGGAGCGCCTCGGCCCCGCCCGGGCCATGGCCGCGCACCCGATCCGCACGATGCTCGAACGCGGGATCGAGGTCGGCGTCGGCTCCGACTCGCCGGTCGCGCCCCTCGATCCGATGCTCGCGATCACCGCGCTCCAGGAGCACCACGAGTCGACCCAACGACTGACGCGACTCGAGGCGCTCAAGCTGCACCGTGTGGGGAGCGCCCGCCTCGGGCGACAGGACGGCAAGAAAGGGGCCCTCGAGCCCGGGTGGCACGCGGACTTCGCCGCCTACGACACCGATCCCCTCGAGGCCGACACCGTGGAGGGCCTCCGGCCCGTCCTGACGGTCTCCCTCGGCCGCGAGGTGTTCCGCGCGTGAACGCGCGGGTCTGGTCTTGTCACTGTTTCTCCCGGCGTCGGGTTGCCCTGCCGCCCGGCCGTCGGTAACGTCCTGCCTGCGTCGCCGCCCCGGCGGAGACGCGCAGCGGAGCCCGAGAGGCTGAGTAGAGAACGCGGCGCCCCGGCGTCGCGGCCCCAAAGGTCTCTCGGGCTTCCGCGTTTCCAGGCTCCGCGCTCGGGGAACATCCTGAGCCTGCGAGGCGTCCTTCCCCCACGAGGCACGCGGGGGAGCGAGCGCTAGAATCCGCGGCCGGATCGAGGACCCGAACCCGGAGGAAACAGGTGGCCGAGCGCACGGAAGAGCGCGAAGACGACGACGTCGGCACGGACCAGGAGCTCGACGAGCTGGAGCCGACCGAGGAAGACCTGGACGAGGCCGCCACGCCGGCGGCTGCCGACGTCGAATCGATCCACGAGGTGCTCGAGAAGCAGGAGGCCCGTGACGACGAGGACGAGGCCGACGAGGAGGAGCCCGTCGTCCCCATCGCGACGACGAAGGCGGATGACCGTCTCGAGCCGATCGAGGCCCGGGTCGTCCCGATCCAGGCGACCGAGTTCGTATGCAAGAACTGCTACCTCGTGAAACATCGCAGCCAGCTCGCGGACAAACGGCGGATGTTCTGCCGCGACTGCGCCTGATCGACCCCAGGCTGCCGGTCGCGCTCATCCTCTCCCTCGTCGGCGGCGTGCTGTCCTCGCTCGCCTTCCCGCCCGTGGCGGCCTGGCCGCTCGCCTTCGTCGCCCCCGTGCTCCTCCTGATCGGTCTGCGGAACGCGACGCCGGCACGTGGCTTCGCCCTCGGGCTCGTCTACGGGCTCGTGGGCTTCGGACTCACGCTCTCGTGGCTCCAGCTGTTCGGCACCCTCGCCTGGAGCGCCCTGACGGTGCTGGCGGCGACGTCCGTGGCGTTGTTCGGCGCCTGCTTCCCGTTGATCCGGCGGTCGGGCCATCCGATGCTGAACGCGCTCGGGGCGGCGGCGCTGTGGACGTCGATCGACTGGCTCCGGGGGCTCTGGCCGCTCGGAGGCTTCACGTGGGGTTCTCTCGGCGCCTCGCAGGTGGCCAACCCGGTGACGGTTCGACTCGCCGTCGTCGCCGGGGTGTTCGGGGTCACGTTCGCCGTGGCGTTCGCGGCCGCCCTCGTCACCGAGGCCATCGGCGCGGAGCGGGCGTCGACGCGTCTCACCGCCATCGGACTGGCGGCGATCGCGACCCTGGGGCCGGCGATGATCCCCTTCGCGGACGCCTCGGGGCGGGAGATCGACGTGGCCGCGATCCAGGTCGACTTCCTCGAAGGGGTCGCGGAACGGTCGAGGGAGGAAGGGGACATCGCGGTCACCAGGCTCAACCTCGACCTTCACGCGACGCTGAGCGACGATCCTCCCGATCTGGCCGTCTGGGGCGAGAGCGCCCTCGATCCGGGGTCACTGTCGATCCTCGACGAGGTGCAGCGCGCGATCGAGGACGTCGGGATCCCGGTCCTCAGCGGGGCCACCTCCGCGGATATCCGCTCGGGGGAGGGGGGCGGTGCCCTGTTCAACCAGGCGGTCGTCTTCGACGGCGGGGGAGCGGTGGTCGACGTCTACCGGAAGACCCACCTCGTCCCGTACGGCGAGTACATCCCCTGGAAATCGGTCGTCGGGTGGATCTCGGCCCTCGAGCAGATCGCCTACGAGCTCACGCCGGGGGAGCGGCTCCACACGCTGGCGGCACCGGGTCTCCCTCGGTTCGGGGCGCCGATCTGCTTCGAGAACAGCTTCCCGGCGCTCGATCGCGAGCTCGTCCGCCAGGGGGCGGAGTTCCTCGTGGTCCTCACGAACAACGCATCCTACGACCGCACGGCGGCCTCCGCCCAGCATCTGCAGATGTCTCGGCTCCGGGCGATCGAGGACGGCAGGTGGATCGTGCACGCAGCCGTCTCCGGGATCAGCGCGTTCATAGACCCGACAGGCCGCGTCCATGACGAGACCGAGCTGTTCGAGCCGGCGCTGATCCGGCAGACGATCCGGGCCTCGTCCGACCGCACGTGGTCGGTGCGGCTGGGGGATTGGCTGCCCATCCTGTCGTTGGTGATCGTGGCGGGTCTCGGCATCGTGCCCCGTGGTCGCCGTCGCGACAGGCCGGATCCCGAGCCGCTCGCCGGGGGCGTTCGCTCGCTCGTCATCCTGCCCACCTACGATGAGGCAGCCACGGTCCGAGACGTCCTGGGCGGCGTCCTCGAGCATCCGGGCGTGGACGCGCTGGTCGTCGACGACTCCTCACCCGACGGCACCGCACGGATCGTCCGCGAGCTGATGGCGGATGAGCCCCGGCTCCGCCTCGTGGAGCGACCGGTGCGGTCCGGGCTCGCGAGCGCCTACCAGGAGGGCTTCCGGCGGGCGCTCGAGGAGGGGTACGACCTGATCGTGGAGATGGACTCCGACCTCTCCCACGATCCAACCCAGCTCGGCGCGCTCCTCGCAGCCGCCAGCGACCGTTTCCACCTCGTGGTGGGGAGCCGATACGTGCCCGGGGGCTCCGTCACGAACTGGAGTCGCCTGCGCCTGGCGCTCTCGAGGGCCGGCAACATGTATGCGCGTCTGATGCTCGGGGTCCCGGTGCACGATGCCACGAGCGGCTATCGCGTCTATCGTCGCGAGCTCCTCCAGGACCTCGTCAGGGAGCCGTTCCACGCCGACGGGTACGGATTCCAGGTCGAGCTGGTGATGCGGTCCTGGCTCTTGGGCTGGTCGATCGGCGAGGTACCGATCACGTTCCGCGAACGGGAACACGGTCATTCGAAGCTCTCACGGCGGATCGTCGTCGAGGCGCTGTGGCTCGTCACGCGCTGGGGCATCGCGCTCAGGGCAACCGGGAGGCCGTACCGAGGAGGCCCATCCGTCGGCTGAGGTGCCGAGCCTCGAGATCCCTACCCCTTCCCCGATAACGGCCATTATGTAACTTCGTCTCGAGACGGTCCTGGCCGCTCACTCCCCGGCCGACCTGGAACCTCTCGCACGGTCCGTCCGATCCGTCGAGGATGAGCGTCGTTCTTGCTTCCGCCCCAGGCGGATGCGAAGCTCCGTCCGGCATCCGGTCCCGCATCGGGCGGATGGTCCGCGACTTCCGGCCGATGCCCCCCATCCCCCGTCCCCCGTAGGGTGTGGGTCGACCGACCGACAGAGGATCCTGCGACCCAGATCGCCTCAGGAGGAGAGATGAACGGACCGAAGCACCGGACCGGCTGGCGCCCGGGACTCCTGGCGCCGATCGTGGTGTTGGCGCTGCTCGCCGGTCAGGCGGGGATCCCGTCGGCCCAGGCGGCGCCGCCCGCGGACTCCCCCGGCCCGCCCTCCGCCGACGGCGTCGTCCCGGTCATCGCGGACACCCAGTCCTCCAACGACGACTGCGGCCAGCTCGGTTTCGGTCACGGGATCTCGATCGCGAACAACGGCCAGGCATCCAGCGGCGGTATGACCGTCACCGTCACGGGCTACAACAGTCCGACAGGGTTCGTGGACTGGTCCTCGACCCTTCCGGTCCACGGGGTCTACGTGAAGGGCGGACCGAGCGGCGGCAACCTGTTCGGCTACCCCTCGGGTGACACCGGCGACCATGACCTCCACACCCCACAGAAGGCGGATGGTGGGTACTACTCGGTGAGCCACGTCGCCATCTGCTGGAACGACGCGCCGGCCGAACCCGACGTGTCGGTCGTGAAGGCGAACGATCCGGGCGGCGTGGTCCAGAACGGCGACTCGATCACCTACACCCTGACGGTGTCCAACGACGGCACCGACACGGCGGTCGGTGTGCACATCACCGATCAGCTGCCGGCAGGCGTCACGTTCGTCGACGCCACGGCGGGCTGCGACGAAGCGGCCGGCGTCGTCACGTGCGCGCTCGGGGAGATCGGCGCCGGTGCGAGCGTCTCGGTGGACATCACCGTCTCGGTGGACGACGGCTTCTGCGGTTCGATCGTGAACGCCGCGCACGTCTCCGCAGCGAACGAGACGGAGCAGGCCGCCGGGAACAACGACTCGAACGAGGTGAGCAACTCGGTCGAGTGCGAGGAGCCGAGCCCTCCCGACCTCCAGGTCACGAAGACGTCGGACACCGACGGGATCCTGCACGAGGGAGACTCCTTCCTGTACACGATCACGGTCACCAACGTCGGTGAGGTGCCGGCCACCGGCGTGGAGCTGGTCGACGAGCTCCCCCCGGGGGATGCGCTGAGCATCTCGGTCTCGCCCTTCCCGACCTTCGACGGCACCCCCTGTGTCATCGCGAGCTCCATCCCACCGGGCGGCACCGCCCAGGCGACGGTCCACTGCGGCCCCATCACGCTCGGCCCGGGCGAGTCCGCCTCGGTCACGTTCAGGGTCGCTGTGACGGGCGACGGGTGCGGTCCGATCACGAACGTCGTGGACGTGGAGGGCACCAACGAACCCGCGGCGAACGTCGGCCCCGACAACCATGCCGAGGCCTCGGATGAGATCGCGTGCACGCCGCGGATCAGGCTGCGGAAGGGCGGCCCGACGCTCGCGCACGTCGGCGACACCGTGACCTACAGCTTCTCCGTGACCAACACGGGAGGTATCGACCTGACGGACATCGAGCTGACGGACGCCCGGTGCGACACGACACCGGAGCGCACGGACGACGGCAACGGCGACGCCGTCCTCGCGGTGGACGAGAGCTGGGAGTTCACGTGTGACCACACGATCGCGGCGGCCGACGGCACCCCCGTCCACAACGAGGCCACCGTCACCGGGGACCACGACGGAGGAACCGTCTCCGACACCGACACACACGACATCGACGTGATCCATCCCGACATCGACCTCGAGAAGTCGGCGAGCCCGACCTCGGGTTCGGCCGGGATCACCATCGTCTACACCTACACCGTCACGAACACGGGCGACACGACCCTCTTCGACATCTCGGTCGACGACGACATGGTCGGACACGTGGGCGACATCGCCTCTCTCGCAGCGGGTCAGAGCAGCGAGCTGACGTTCGAGGTCACCCTCGGCCCCTCCCCCATCACCAACGTCGCCACCGCGACGGGCTCCGACGTACTCGGGGCATCCGTGAGCGATGTCGACGAGGTGACCGTCTCGGTGGTTCTGGGCGGAAGCGGCGGAGACGGAACCGGCGGCGGGAGCCCATTCACGGGAGCCGCCACGGGCACCCTCTCCGGCTGGGCCGCGGCGCTGGCTCTGGTGGGATCGCTCCTGCTACTCGCAGCGTCCCGTAGGCGTCGCGAGACAGACAGCTAGCAGTCGACGGAGACAGTCGTCGATCTGGCTCTCGCCGCGATTTTTCGGTTCTCACCACGTTTCTGTCTTGCGCAATCCGTGGTCATCCTCCACAATCTGTCTCCTCCGAACGGACTACTCCGTCCGGTTGGAGCGGTGGGGCCATTCGCCCGATGTGTCCCCCGGATGGAGGGGTTACCTTTCTGGGCAAGAGGACCACGGTGTACGCCGTAGGGCGTGGACCGGGTCCATAGGGCAACGAGAAGCACAGACACCAGTTGGGGGGTGGAGGATGGGTACCAGAACGAACTCTCGGCAGAGCCGGCGCCAAACCAAGCGCGGGCTCGCCTCGTTCGTCTCGTTCGTGCTCCTGTTCGCGTTCGCACTCGGACAGAGCTCACTGAGCGCGCTGGCGGATGACGCCAGCACCGATCCCGTCGCCGCCGAGGAGGTCCTCTCGGACGGCAGCACGGATGAAGGCACGCTTCCGGTCGAGGAGGCTCCGGCTGAGGAGGCTCCCGCCGAGGAGGCACCGGCGGAAGAGGCTCCCGCGGTTGAGGCCGGCGGAGACACCTCGGGCGCCGGAGCGGCCGAAGCGGAGGCGGGCGAGGCCCGGAAGGGCCAGATCAACGTCGCTCGTGCCAATCGGACGACCGCGATCGCGGCGCCCGCGGCACCGCCCGGGGGCAGCCTCGAAGGCGGGGACATCGACCTCGACTTCATCGCGGCCGGTCCCTTCACCTACAACCACGCCACGGGCCTGGGCACGTACCCGCAGTTCGGCTACAACGACCGCAACATCAGCAAGTCCAACGGCGTGGTCGAGTCGCTCGAGAGCGGCGACTTCGAGTGTGACGACTGGGTGACGTTCTTCACGGAGGTCACCGTCGATCCCGGTTCGGGGAGCGGCGGGACGATCGAGCTCGACTACACGTTCGGCGCCGAGACCACAGGCCAGCCCGGCCTCGGCTTCTCTGACATCATCAGCGTCGCGGTCAACACGCCCGACAGTGGGAACAAGAACCCCGACGGCGACGAGGTCGCGACCCTGATCGCGGAGGGCTTCGACTCCTCGGGCTACAACCAGGTCACCGGCACCGTCGAGATCGGGGGCCTGGATCCGGGCGACGTGGTCATCGTGCGCCTGATCGTCGAGCTGACGTGCCTCCAGGGACAGAGCCCGACGGGC
>JBOGVC010000165.1:0-3208 GCA_050695275.1 Actinomycetota bacterium
GTCGGCACCCTGGCGATCGGGGTGAGCGGCGCCGTGAACGCCGGGCTCCTGGCCGCCGGGATCGTGGCGCTCGAGGACGAGCACGTCCGCGAGCAGCTCCTGAAGTTCCGGGAGGCGCAGACCGACAACGTGGTCGCGCATCCCGATCCCGACGAACGGTGAATCGCGTCGGGATCGTCGGCGGCGGCCAGCTCGGCATGATGCTGGCCGAAGCCGGAGCGCGGATCGGCATCGAGTGCCTGACCCTCGACCCGGCGCCGGATTCGCCCGCGTCTCGGGTCGCTCCCTCCCTCGTGGCTCCGTACGACGACGAGGCGGCCCTCGCCGAGCTGGCTTCGGTCTCCGACGTGGTCACCTACGAGTTCGAGAACGTCCCCGTGGCGTCCGCGCGCTTCCTCGCCGAACGGGTCGCGGTCTTCCCCCCGCCCGAGTCCCTCGAGTTCGCGCAGGATCGCCTCCTCGAGAAGACGTTGTTCGAGGAAGTGGGGCTGGCGGTAGCCCCCTTCGCGCCGGTCTCCTCGACGGAAGATCTCGGCGAGGCGATGGATCTCGTCGGGTTCCCGAGCATCCTGAAGACGCGCCGTCTCGGCTACGACGGCAAGGGCCAGGTCCGGCTGGAGCGTCCGGACCAGACGGGCGACGCCTGGCGGGAGGTGGGGGAGGTCCCCTCGATCCTGGAGGCCCTCGTGCCGTTCGATCGGGAGCTCTCGATCCTCGCGGCACGCGGTCGCGACGGGGATGCCGTGTTCTATCCGCTCGTCGAGAACGTCCACCGCGACGGGATCCTCCGCACGTCGATGCCCGCGAGCTCGGCTACGCTCGCGTTGCAGTCGAAGGCCGAGGAGCTCGCCCTCGCCGTGATGGAGCGGCTCGGGCACGTCGGTGTGCTCGCGATCGAGCTGTTCGAGACGGGGGAGGGGCTGGTCGGCAACGAGATGGCTCCCCGCGTGCACAATTCCGGCCACTGGACGATCGAAGGTGCGGTGACGTCCCAGTTCGAGAATCACCTCCGAGCGGTCTCCGGCATGGGGCTGGGTGCCGCGACCCGAACGGCCTACAGCGCGATGGTGAACCTGGTCGGTTCGGAGCCCCCGGACGAGGCCTTCCCGGCCGATCCGGGCGTGCACGTTCACCGCTACGGCAAGCACGCCCGTCCGGGTCGGAAGCTGGGCCACGTGACGATCGTGGAGAAGGACACAGATACCCTCTTCCAGGTACTACAGGAGGTCACCCGAACGGCCGACAAAGAACTGAGATGGCCTACCTGACCTGCCCCGACTGCCGGATGCCTTCCCCAGTGGAGGACAGCGCCATCTCCTACCGCTGCTTCTCCTGCGCTTCGGAGATCATCTTCTGCGCGTGCCACCGGTGCGAGTACGACCAGGCCATCCCGTCGCGGTGGTTCGGCGCCTTCACCTGTGGTCGCTGCGACTCGAAGGTCGACATCCCGCGTCAGCGCCTCTACAGCACGTCGGTGAAGGCTGCACGCGTCAAGGGGTACGGCTACACCTACCCGCGCTTCTAGCTGCGCGGCGTTCCTGCTCTTCTTCTCCCGTCAGGCGGTAGCGCCCATCTGCTCGGCCATCGCTTGGATGTTGCGGACCGCCTCGGCCGGCGTGATGTCGTTCGCCTCCGCCGAAGCCACGATCTCGCTCCAGAGGATGTTCCGGTCGTCTCCCATCCGGTCCTCTGGTCTCCCGCATCCACAGTTGGCGCACATCGGTGTCTCCTCTCGCTCAGCGTTCCGAGACACTTTGCCCTAGGAGGGTCGATCCGAAACCGCCCCCGACATGAGGCGATCCGTGTTACGTCGAGCTCGCCGGTGGAGCAGGGGTCGCCGCTTCGGGCTTGGGGCACCTCTGGTGCTTCGCTCGCTGATCCGTGCTCGACCACAGGATGCGTTCGCCCGGATGGATGTCGCCGCCACACTTGAGGCACTTCGTCGCGAAACTCGCCGTTCGCTGGAACACCGCCACGTGGTCACCCCTTCCGCATCGAGCCTACATGGCGCTGTCGCCAGATCCCTTCCCATTGCGACCACTGACCTGGCGCGGGAGCCACCCGAGCTGTGAGGTCGACTCTCACGGGAAGGACCTCATCCCAGCCGACGAAGAGGTCGTGGATCTCTTGACGCGAGAAGAAGTGGATGGGCAGGCCGATCTTCGGTCCGGCCAGGTATCGAACGGTGAAGCCTCCATCGGGAAACTCCTCGATGACCTCGTGTTCGGGCCAGAGGTCGGTGCCGACGGCATTGACCCGGAGACAGAACATGCCATCGGGTGCCACGAACTGCTTCGCCAGAGCGAGATCGGCATGAGCCTCACTCCGGAGCCCGTGTTGGAAGACTTGGATGCCGATCACGATGTCGTATCGCCGCCCCGACGGCAGAGAGCGCAGGTCGCCGTGGTAAAGGCGATCGGCTCGCTCGGGGAGCCGCTTCCGAAGTTGAGAGATCGCCTCGCCGGAGATGTCGAGGCCGTCGAGATCGAGGCCGCCTTGAACGAGCGGGATGTAGTTCCTCCCATTCCCGCAACCGACGTACAGACCGCTCTGGAGTCCCGATCCGACTGCCTTCGCAGCATCCCGGATGTCATCAACGAAGCGGATCGGAGGCTCGTCGAGATATCGCCCCCGCCGGTACTCCCGATCCCATGCGCTCTCAGGGTCGTTCACAGCCGGACTCTCGGCGCCAGCCGCGGGGTGAGCTCATCCGGTGAGCACCAGCCTCATCGTCCGCGCTTCCGCACGACGTAGACGACAAGGAGGACGGTAGCGACGATCGCGAGGAGACCGACCACCCCGAATAGGAGCTCGGGAAGCGAGGGATTCAGGGTCGAATCTTCCATGCCACGAGGGTAGCTCAAGCACTGTCGCCGATGGATCCGTGGAACGGAAGTATGTCGACGTTCCCGCTGGGTAGTCCCTCGCGCGCCGGGCAGGATTCGAACCTGCGACCTGAGGATTAGAAGTCCCCTGCTCTATCCCCTGAGCTACCGGCGCTCGGTCGGAGCGTACCTGTATGACGGGGTGCTCCGAGAGACGTCGGGGGTGGAGCGGGTGACGGGAATCGAACCCGCACCACCAGCTTGGAAGGCTGGAGCTCTACCATTGAGCTACACCCGCGCGGAGCCAGCCTAGCAACACCCGGCTGGGATACTTCGCCGGTGGAGGTCGGTTTCCGGCTCGTCGACGCGTTCACCGAGACACC
>JBOGVC010000166.1:0-24624 GCA_050695275.1 Actinomycetota bacterium
ATCCTCGGGGGCGTCCACTCGGTCACCGCGGGTCACCTGGGACCCGTAGTCACTTCGGGCCATTTCGATGTTCGTGCCCTGCAGGGCTTCAGTTCCGGTCGGGGGGCGCCGAAATGAGTGGAGAACGCGCACCGCTGTGGTGTGCCGACAACAAGGAAGGGAGGCGAAGGCACATGCTCAAGCGCTTGCGTGAGCGTGAGGAGGGGTTCACCCTCATCGAGCTGATGGTGGTCGTTCTGATCATCGGCATCCTGGTCGCCATCGCTCTGCCAACGTTCCTCGGCGCCCGTGAGCGGGCGCAGAACCGGGCGGCTCAGTCGAGCCTCCGGAACGCCCTCGTCGCAGCGAAGACGCTGTACACCGACGAGAGTGACTACAGCACGGCGGACGAGACGGTTGCCACCGGTCTGCCGAGCGTCGAGCCGTCCCTTGACTACGTGGCTGCGGCCACCGTGTCGGGCGGACCGACCGAGGTGAGCGTTCGTATCTCGGACGTCGTCCTCGGTGACGCTCAGGTGTGGTCCGCGGCTGCCATGTCGGAGTCCGGAGATTGCTTCGAGATCTCGGACAACGCCACCGGACCCGGCACCACGTTCGGGGTCGGCGCGGCCGCGACGTGCAACGGCACGAACGCCATCGCAACAGCCGGCGGCTGGTAAGCCACCGGAGCATCGCAAGGCGGAAGCGGGGCGGCCCTCGGGCCGCCCCGTTCTGCTTCCCGGAACGTCTGGGTCGCAACGTTCGGGGGACCTCAAGTGAGAGACAGAGCGTGCCGAATCTCTGAACAGGAGCTTCCGGAAGGACGGATCATGGGTCGACGTCACCTCATCCGGCGGATCCGCGCGCGCGTGCACGGCGAACGCGGGTTCACCATCTTGGAAACGGTCATCGCGATGATGGTCGTCTTCGCGTCGCTCACCGCCCTCGTGTACACGGCGTCGATCGGCTTCCGCTACGTCGGCTACGGCCGCGACCGGATCCAGGCGACGGGCATCGCGAACCGCGTGATGGAGGACATCCGCGGCCTCGCCTACACGAAGATCACCGGCGGGATCTCGACCTCCGAGCTCACCGGCGACAGCCGCATCGTCAGCTGCGCGGGGGTGTACCGGTTCGAGACGTGCGCGGGCGAGAAGATCGTCTCGTCCACGTTCCCCGTGGACTACGAAGCGGCGTGGCTCTTCCCGCACACGGACACGCTCACCGTGGGGAACCTCGACGTCACGTACCACACCTACGTCACGAACGAGACCCCCACGACGACGCCCTACCGGGTGACCGTGATCCTCGAGTGGGCAGGAGGGGCGATCGCCAACGCCGCGAACAACTCGGTCCGGGTGCAGAGCCTCTTCTGGTCGCCCGACGGGTGCGTCAACCCGAACACCCACCCGTTCGCCGCTCCCTGTCAGCCGTTCTTCTACGGGCAGGTCGAGGCGCCGCAGGCGCGCCTGGACGTCACGGGCCAGCTGCACGACTTCGCGATCGATTTCGGGACGACCGACGTCACGCAACCAGGGCTCTCGATCACGCTCCCCGGTATCTCGGCGACGGCCCAGGAAGAGCAGACCACGCAGCTGAACGCGGCCACGACGCTGTCCGGGATCCAGTTCGTCGACAGCACCGGCACCACGAACTCGGGCAACCAGCAGGCCTCGTCGGAGGCCGACGACGAGGTGGAGACCACCGCGGGCTCGGCCAGCGGCGGGAGCAGCAGCAACCTCACACCCTATGCCGCTTCACGACTGAACTCCGATTGCTGCAACCAGATCGGCCTCGTCGCTTCGATCGCCAGCGGAGATCTGGAGTCTCGCGCCACGTCGGTGGACGCGAAGCTCGCGGACGCCGCGGCCTGTCCGACGACCGGTACGAGGGAAACCGACCTGCTGCCATGCACGGGCGGACACATCAGACAGGTGGGGACGGTCACGGTGGGGATCCCGGTGACGCACGTCACGCCCACGGTCGGGTCGGCCAACCTCCTACGGATCGTCGGGCCGGGGACCGACACCACCGCGAAGATCGATCGAGACGCGTCGGCGGGCACGAGCGAGGACGGTCTGATCGACGTCCACGCCTCCCGCACCCTCGGGACCGTGCAGTTGGGCGGGTTCCCGTCCTCGGGGATGACGGCACCCACCGGCATGTCGACGACCCAGACCAACGACACCAACTACTGCGTGCGCCTGGTGGGGTATTCGGACACGGCCCACGCGATCGCCGGCGAGCGGCAGGCGACGAACCCCTCGGCCTCGGTCTCTGCCGGGACGCTCTTCTACTACACGGGAGTCGGCAGCGGGTACTCGAACAAGTCCGTCACCGACACGACGCTCGACGCACTCACGGTGGTCTGCTCGAAGACCCAGGTCGTTGGTGCCTCCACGGTGACGTGGCGCGTCACGGTGGCCGCCGGTGCGATCAAGCACGCGACGACCGCGACGACGCAGACGGCCGATCCGGCAGACGCGGAGACGAGGTGGGACGCGGAAGCGACCGTCCACCCGATCGAGGTCTCGATCAGGTACGAGTACATCGTCGACGGGGTCACCGAGATCAACCTCCTGGCCACCTTCGACCCCGGTGACCTGTTCGCCCACGGCATCTACCAGCCCCCGCCGGCGGCGCAGGTCTGAGATGGCGATGACGCGCGCGACGATCCGGCGGCTCCACGGCGAACGTGGCATGACCATCGTCGAGCTCCTGGTGGCGATGGCGATCCTGTCGATCGTGTCCCTCGTGTTCACGACGACGCTCTCCAGCGTGCAGCGGGCCGTCGTCGAGCAGGACGTGCGCATCCGGTTGAACGACCAGGTGCGGCTGGCGGTGCAGTCGATCGACCGGTTGGTCCGGTCGGGCAACATCCTCTACGACCCGGTCGACGAGTCCGGGAACGACCCCTTCGACTCGACTGCCACCGGCTACATGTTCCGGATCTACACGCAGGCGGAGCAGAGCGACAGCCAGGAGGCTCGGTGCGCGCTGTGGCTGGTGGACGACGAGGAACAGCTCCTGTATCGGACGTGGCCGATCCTGGCCCCCGAAGACGCCTCCAACTGGACGGTCGTCGCCGAGGGCGTGGTCAACCGCACCCTCGACGAGCCTGCCTTCACGCTCGACCCGGCCGGCCGCACGATCTCCGTGGGGTTCCACGTGAACCCGGACCTCGTGCATCGACCGCAAGCCACGCAGGTGGTCGAGGCGTCGCTGACGGGACGGAACACGTCCTTCGGCTACCCCGTGCAACTGTGCGAGAACCTGCCCGATCCGCTCATCTGATGCGAGGAAGAAGCCGATGCAGAAGCCGATGAAGAAAACGAGAGCGACCATCCTGACCCGGTTGCGGGACGAGGAACGCGGCCTCGCGATGATCATCGCGGTGTCGGTGTCGTTCGTCGTGCTCCTGCTGACGACCGTCGTCGTCGCCCAATCGATCCATTCCCTCGACTCCAGCGGCTACGACCGCGAACGGCTCCTCTCGGTGAACGCCGCCGAAGCGGGCACGAACCATTGGTACGCGTACCTCCAGACCACGCCCTCGCTCAGCATGGCGGCCGATCCGGGCTGCAGCGCCTCGACGGGCCTGCTCACGATGGCGGATACGGTGCAATCCGGACCATCCGCCGCGGCCTACAACTCCGTCGGCACGTTCTACGGCGCCGACGGCGTCACCCCCATGAGCTGCGCCACGTTCACCGACACGAACTTCCCCTCCTTCGTCAAGGTCCGCTCGACCGGCACGATCAACGGGGCACCGAACCGCACGCTCGAGACGTTCGTGCGCCTCACCCCCAACTACGGCGGGTTCGGCGCCGCGATCCTCGCCGTCAACGGCACGACGATCACGAACAACTTCACGATCACCGGCAACAGCGGCAACGACGGAGACATCTACATCCTCAACGGGAACTTCCGGGTCACGAACGGGATGACGCTCTACGGGAACGTCTACGTGCCGAACGGGACGGCGATCCTCGAGAACAACAGCATCGTCAAGGGCGTCGTCTGGTCGCACGGGACCGTCACGCTCGAGAACCCGGCCACGATCCAGGGCGACGCACTGTCCTCGACCGGAGACATCACCGGCGCGGGATTCATCAATGACGACGCGACCGCGGCCGGTGACGTGGTCACGGCCGGCCTCACGATCGGAGGCATCGTGACGGAAGGTGTCACGATGCCCGCCGTCCCCACCCAAACGTTCCCCCAGATCACGTCCTCGACGGCGTCCTGGCTCGCCAGCGGATACACGCTGGTGGACCTCAGCACGTCGACAGGCGCGACGCTCTGCGCGAAGGCCCGCGACTGGATCAAGAACCGCTGGTCGACGAGCGGCGTCACGAACGCGCTGATCAGGATCAACACGACCTGCACGTTCAGCAACAGCAACAACGATACGTTCTCGATCCTGGGCGACCTGGCGATCCTGTCCGACGGAGGCTTCAACCTCACGCAGGCGTCGAACTGGAACGGCACCGCCGGAGCGATCAAGCACATCCACTTCATCAGCGTCTACTCGGCGACGTGCAGCGGGACGACCAAGGACATCACCGTCAGCAACAACACGAACTTCAACAGCCAGACGAACGTGTCCTTCTACACACCGTGCCGGGCCACGATGAGCAACCAGAACTCGTTCGCCGGGCAGGTGCTCTCGAAGGACGTCACGCTCGGGAACAACTTCAAGATGGCGTACAAGCCCGTGCTCGTCCCGGGGATCACCGGCGTGACCGGGTTCAAGCAGGACATCTCCTACATCCACGAGTGATCCGAGGGAGCGTGCGGTTCCCCCACCCCCGGACCGAACGCGGGTAGGGTTCGGCCCCGTGGACGAGGCGTGGATCCGCGCGATCGTCGCCCTGCCCTTCGGCTTGGTGGTGGGGAGCTTCATGACCGTCGCCGTTCACCGCCTGCCGAAGGGCGAGTCGGTCGTGCAACCACGATCCCGCTGCCCCTCGTGCGGGGCGGAGATCGGAGCCCGGGACAACGTCCCGGTGCTCTCGTGGCTCGTGCTCCGCGGTCGATGCCGTCGATGCGGCGAGCGGATCTCGGTCGAGTACCCACTGCTGGAGCTCGCCACCGCGGGGGTGGTGGTCCTCGCCGCGATCCGCTACCCGGACCCGTGGCAGGCGGTGCTCGTCGCCGGCTTGCTCGCGTTGATGCCGGGCATCGCACTGATCGATCTCCGCCACCGGATCATCCCGAACAGGCTCACCTACCCGGCCTTGCTCCTGTTCGTTCCGGTGATCCTCCTCGCCTGGGCCTTCGGAGACGCGGTCGATCCCGCGAGGGCCGGACTCGGGCTGCTCCTCTACGGAGGGGTCCTCTTCATCGTGGCGGCGATCTCCGGGGGGATGGGGATGGGTGACGTGAAGCTGGCCGCGGTGATCGGCCTCGTCCTCGGCTCCCTCGGGCTGCGCTTCGTCGGCGTTGCGGCGGCCGCGGCGATCGTGCTCGGCGGGCTCGGGGCGATCGCGGCGTTGGCGATGGGGAAGGGGCGGAAGAGCGCGATCCCGTTCGGGCCGTACCTGGCCGTGGGAGCGGTGGTCGCGGGCCTGTGGGGGGAACCCCTGGCCGACTGGTACATCGGGCGCTTCCTCTGACCTGCTGATCTTCGGCCCGCTCCTGCCCCTCGAAGCGCCTGAACGCTCCGGAGCCGTGACCCCCGAGATGTTTGACTTGACGTGTTGCCTGGTGTTTCCTAAGCATCCCCAAAGAGGCAGGTGTGCTTCATGAGCACTCAATGTTATTCGTGTGCTTCATGTGGCACATGAGACACACCCGGAGGAGAGGGGTCTGGTGACCGGTTCACCATCGTTCGTGACAGGACGGCTGTTCACCGTGGCCGAGGTGGCCGAGGTGATGCGCGTCTCGAACATGACGGTCTACCGGCTCATCCGCTCGGGTGAGCTCCCCGCGCTTCGGGTCGGGAAGGGCTACCGGATCTTCGAGTCGGATCTCGAACGCTTCCTCGAGGGCCGGTCCGTCCACGTGGAGGGCAGCTAGTGCCGAAGACGAGGATCGGACTCGACGTCGGTTCGACCGCCGTCCGCGCCGCCGAGCTGACGGAGGGATCCCCTCCCACCGTGGTTCGAGCTGCCCAGGTCCCGCTGCCCGCCGGAGCCGTCGAGAACGGCGAGGTCCGGGAGGTGGAGGCCGTGTCGGAATCGCTCCGCGAGCTTTGGACCCGCGGCGGCTTCAAGTCCCGGAAGGTGTGGATGGGCGTGGGGAACCAGCGCGTCGTCGTTCGCGAGATCGCGCTCCCGACGATGCCCGAGAAGGAGCTGCGGCAGTCACTGGGGTTCCAGGTGCAGGAGTTCATCCCGATGCCGGTCGACGAGGCGGTTCTCGACTACCACCTGATCGAGGAGCTCGAGGTCGACGGACGCCAGATGCTCCGTCTCCTCCTGGTCGCCGCCCAGAAGGCGATGGTCGACACCTTGGTCACGTCGGCCACGAACGCGAAGCTCGAACCGATGGGGCTGGACCTCGTCCCGTTCGCGATGGTGCGCGCCGTTGGCGCGACGGGGGCGGGGATGGAGCTCGAGCGCACCGGCGGCGAGGCGGTCGTCGACGTCGGCGCCCACGTCACCAACATCGTCGTGCACGCGGCGGGTGAGACCCGGTTCGTGCGGATCCTGCCCTCCGGCGGGCGCGACATCACGATCGCGATCGCTCGAGGGATGTCGCTGGAGGAAGACGTCGCGGAGCGGTTGAAGCGCGGCGAACTCCCGCGTGACACCGAGCCGACTCCCGAGGAAGCGAGAGAGTTCGCCAAGCAGCATGCCCAGGCGCTCGAGGTCGCCATGCAGCGCGCCACGCAGTTCGTCGATGAGATCCGCTCGTCCCTGGAGTTCTATACGGCCCAAACCCAGGGAGCACGGATCGAGCGTCTGCTCATCTCCGGAGGCGGATCGAAGCTCGAAGGATTCATCGACATCCTGCGCCAGCGGATCCCGGTCACGGTCGAACCGGGCCGGGTCTTCAGCAAGGTGGGTTCGCAGCTCTCGCTCTCAGAGGACGCGCAGGCGGAGGCGGAGCCCGTCCTCGCCACCGCCGTCGGCCTCGCCATCCCGTGGAGCGGCTCATGAGCCAGGTCAACCTCCTCCCGCCGGATATCCTCGCCGCCCAGCGACAGCGTCGATTGGCGGGCGTCGTGGCGCTCGCCGGCGCCGGCGTGATCGGGCTGATCTTCGTGTTCTACGTCCTCCAGCTCGGCTCCTTGGGCAGCGTCCAGGACGATATCGAGAGGGCCGAGCGGAACAACGCCGGCCTGCAGCGGGACATCGAGGCGCTCCAGGAGTTCGAGGCCCTCCGCAGCAGGGCCCAGGCCAAACAGGCCCTGCTGAATCAGGTCTACGCGAACGAGATCTCCTTCTCCGGCATCCTGATGGACGTCTCGAGGGTGATCCCGAGCGACGCGGCGCTGACCTCGTTCGCCGCGACGGCTCAGGAGCCCACGGCGACGTCGGGCGGGGGCACGCTGCTCACGGGCCGGGTCGACGTGGCCGGCCTGGCGATCGACTACGACACGATCGCGGACTGGTTGATGCGCCTGGAGCGGATCCGGGGCTGGGTGAACCCCTGGGTGACCTCCATCTCGGACCCCGAGTCGGGACCGATCACGTACGCGTCCGGGGTCGACCTCACGACGGACGTGGTGACCGAGCGCGGCCGGCAGGCAGGTGAGGTCGATGCAGGGTAGGCGGGCCATCATCGTCGTCGGGGCGGGCGCGGCGATCCTCGCCCTGATCCTGATCTTCTTCCTCGTCCTCCCGAAGATGAGCCAGGTCACGGAAGCGGAACAGGAGCTCGAGGACACGACCGCGGAGCAGCAGGTGCTGCAGGCTCGGCTGAACGCCCTGGAGCAGGCGCGCGACGAAGCGCCCCTGAACGAGGCGACGATCCGACGGATCGAGCAGCAGGTGCCGCCCACGGCGGACCTCTCGGCGGTGATCCTCTTCCTCCGCAACGCCGCCTCGGTGGCCGGCGTGCAGGTGGTCAGCCTCACGCCGGCCACGCCCGAGGCGTCGACGACCGGCGGGTTCTCCACCATCTCGGTCTCTGCGAGCGGCCAGTGCTCGTACTTCGCGATGGTGAAGTACCTGCACGAGATCGAGACGCTGCCTCGCGCGGCCACCGTCGACGCGGTCACGCTGTCGCCGGCCGAGGACTCGACGCTGTCTTTCACGGCGACGATCACGTTGTACACCAGCGACCTGAGCGCCGGACCCGGCTCGGAGCCGGGTCCGACGGAGACCCTCGCGGTCCCGGGAGGATGAACGATGGCGCTATCTGAACGGGATCGTCGGACCGTCACGATCGGTGGAAGCGTCGTCGGCGTCCTCCTCGCGGGGTTCGTCCTCTTCTCGGTCCTGGGCGGCGGCGAGGAGCCGTTCCCGCCGATCCCGGACACCCCGCGGCCCCCCAGCTCCCCGAGTCCGTCGCCCGACGGAGGCCCTCCGATCCAGAGCTTCACCGGGCGGGACCCCTTCTCCGTCCCGCCCGGTCTGTCGCCCTCACCGTCCCCGAGTACCCCGGGGCCGTCGGGGGGTCCGTCCGGGAGCCCGTCCGGGAGCCCGTCCGTGGGGCCGTCCGGGACGCCGTCGCCGACGGCGCCGGGCAACAACTCGAGCCAGAACATCGGCGGGTCCACCGTGGTCCTCCTCGACATCTTCGAGCGGGACGGGGCGACGCGCGCCCAGGTCGAGGTGGACGGCGCGGTGTTCGACGTCGGGATCGGGGATCAGTTCTCGGGCGGCAGGTTCGAGCTGCGATCGGTCGCGGGGAACTGTGCCACGTTCCTGTTCGGCGACGAGTCGTTCACGCTCTGTATCACGGCACAGAAATAGCTCCGGCGACCCGCCCACGGGGGGAGCGGTCGCCGGCGCGGGGGCGGCGCTCGCGCCGCCCCCGCATTTCGCTTTTCCCGACTCTGGGCCGGCGGATGGGGTCCGATACGATGCTCCCGTGCTCAGGATGCTCACCGCCGGTGAGTCCCACGGCAAGGCCATCGTCGCCGTGATCGAAGGCATGCCGGCGGGCGTGCCCGTGGCCCCGAAGCAGATCGCGGCAGAGCTCGCGCGGCGCCGGCACGGGCACGGTCGTGGCGGACGGCAGAAGCTCGAGACGGACGCGCTCGACATCCTGAGCGGCATCCGCCACGGCACCACGCTCGGCTCGCCGATCGCGATCACGATCCCGAACGCCGAGTGGGAGCGGAAGTACCGAGACCTGATGTCCGTGGAAGGGGAAGGAGATCCGGCCGATCGGCTGACCCGGCCCCGGCCCGGACACGCCGACCTCGCCGGCGCGATGAAGTACGGCTTCGACGACGTGCGCAACGTCCTGGAGCGGGCGAGCGCCCGGGAGACGGCCGCCCGCGTCGCGATCGGGGCCGTCTGCAAGGCCTTCCTCGCCGAGCTCGACATCCGGATCGTGTCGCACGTCGTTCGGATCGGGAAGGTCGCGGTGCGCGCCACGAGCCGCTGGCCCGCGCCCGGGGACCTGGAGGCCGTGGACGCATCGCCGGTCCGATCCTTCGACGACGCGGTGGCCGAGAAGATGGTGGCCGAGATCGATCGGGTCCGAAAGGATCGGGACACGGTCGGGGGGGAGTTCGAGGTGATCGCCTACGGATGTCCGCCCGGGCTCGGCTCGCACGTCCACTACGACAGGAAGCTCGACGCCCGCCTCGCCCTCGGCCTGATGAGCATCCAGTCGGTGAAGGGCGTCGCGATCGGAGACGGGTTCGCCTCCGCCGCGCGCTACGGCTCCGCGGCCCACGACGAGATCGTCCGGCGCGACGGGAAGATCGCGAGGGCAACCGCTCGGGCCGGCGGGATCGAAGGAGGGATGAGCACCGGGCAACCGATCCGCCTGCGGGCGGCGATGAAGCCCTTCTCCAGCGTGCCGAAGCCGCTGGCCACGATCGATCTCGCGAGCGGGGAGGACGCCGTCGCGATCAAGCAGCGGACCGATGTCTGCGCCGTTCCCGCGGGCGGCGTGGTCGGCGAGGCCGTGGTCGCGTTCGAGCTCGCCAACGCCGTCGTGGAGAAGTTCGGCGGCGACTCGCTGCCGGAGATCCGCCGCAACCTCGATGGCTTCGTGGCGGGGTTGCCGTGATCGTCTACCTGGTGGGCATGCCGGGCGCCGGGAAGTCCACGGTCGGCCGGGAGCTCGCCGGACAGCTGGGCGTGCCGTTCGTCGACCTCGACGGCGAGATCGAGCGGGAGGCCGGCGCGGCGGTCACCGACATCTTCCGGGACGAGGGCGAGGCCGCCTTCCGGGCGCTGGAGGCGGCTGCGCTCGTGAAGGCATCGATGCAGGATCCGTCCGTGGTCGCCTGCGGCGGCGGTGTGGTGCTCGAGCCGGCCAACCGGATCACGCTGCGCAACACGGGCGTGGCCGTCTACCTCGACGTTCCTCTCGACGAGCTGCGACGCCGGGTTCGGCCTGCCTCGGACCGGCCGCTGATCCGGCAGGAAGGAGATCTCGAGCGATTGCTGGCCTCGCGTGGACCCCTCTACCGGGAGTTCGCCGCTCATGTCGTGGACGGCAGCGGCGATCCGGGCGCGGTGGCGGCGGCGATCGTCGAGGAGCTGCGTTGGTCCGTGTGACCGTTCCGGTGCCGGGGCGGTCCTACGACGTGACGATCGGATCGGGGCTCCTGCCCACCCTCGCCGATCACGTCCCGAGCCTGCCGGGCGCGACGACCGCGTTCGTGGTCTCGGATCGCACCGTGGCGGACCTCCATCACCCCACGATCGCCGGCGCGATCGAGGGCAGAGGGCTGGGATCGGTGCTGTTGCTCGTGCCGGAGGGGGAGGAGGCGAAGTCACTCCAGGCCTACGGCTCCCTCCTCCGGCAGCTGGCCGGTCGCGAGGCCCATCGCGACGACGTGATCCTCGCGCTCGGCGGCGGCGCGGTCGGCGATCTGGCCGGTTTCGTGGCCTCCACGTACATGCGGGGGCTCCCGTTCATCCAGGTGCCCACGACGCTGACGTCGCAGGTCGACGCGGCGATCGGCGGGAAGACCGCGGTGAACCTGCCGGAGGGGAAGAACCTCGTGGGCACGTTCGCGCAGCCGATCGCGGTCGTGGCCGACGTCGACGTCCTCGCCACGCTGGACGAGCGGGACTTCCGTTCCGGGCTGGCCGAGGTGGCCAAGTACGCGCTCACGCTGGACGCGGACCTGCTGGCCAGGCTGGAGCGGGACGTGGGCTCGATCGTTCGACGCGACCCAGGCGTCCTGGAGGACGTGATCGCACGATGCGTGGCCGCCAAGGCTCGGATCGTCGGCGAGGACGAGAGGGACGCGAGCGCGCGGCTGGTCCTGAACTACGGGCACACGCTCGGTCATGCGCTGGAGCGGCTCGACGCGTTCCGCGGACGGACCCACGGGGAGGCGGTGGCCCTCGGGATGATGTTCGCCGCCGCGCTGGCGGAGGCACGGGGGCTGGCGCCCGGGCTCCGCGTGAGGACCGAGCGGCTCCTGGGCTCGCTGGGACTGGCCCCCGACGGCGGGCTCCCTCCCGTCGACGAGGTGCTGCGCTGCCTCCGCCTCGACAAGAAGTACCGGGACGGGGTGAGATGGGTCCTCCTCGAAGACGTCGGCCGTCCGATCGTCGTCGACGACGTGTCCGATACGGAGGTGGCAGCCGTCCTGCTCGAGATGGGAGCGTCCGCATGAAGGTCCTGTACCTGTTCGGCCCGAACCTGGGCGCGTTGGGGCGCCGGGAGCCCTCCCTGTACGGATCGGAGAGCCTCGAGGAGATCATGGCGTCGGTCCAGGACCGGGCCACCGGGATGGGGCACGAGGTGGTCTGGCGGCAGTCCGATCACGAGGGGGACTTGGTCGGCTGGCTCCTGGGGGCGGCGGCCGAGGACGTCGGCGTCGTCGTCATCAACCCGGGCGCACTGACGCACTACTCCTACGCGCTCCGCGACGCGATCGAGACCGCCGGGCTGCCGGCGATCGAGGTGCACATGTCGAACACGCAGGCGCGAGAAGACTTCCGGCATCGGTCCGTGGTGAGCGAGGTCTGTCGCGCGTCGATCATCGGTCTTGGGGCCGGTGGCTATCATCTGGCTCTGGAGGCGATGCCGTGGATCACGTGACGAGGAGGAACGCCCTGGCGGAGCGCTGCGCCGATCTGGAGGTCGACGCGCTGCTCGTCAGCAAGCTCGCGAACGTTCGGTACCTGACGGGCTTCACGGGCTCGTCGGCGATGACGCTCGTCGGCCCGGCGGGCTCGGTGTTCATCACCGACGGGCGCTACGACGAGCAGTCCCGCCACGAGGTCCCCGACCTCACGCGCGTAGCGTCGATGGAGGATCCCACTGCCGCGATCCTCGAACACGCCCGCGGGCTCGGCGTCCAGCGGCTGGGGTTCGAGCGCCATGCCGTCACCGTCGCGCAGCTCGAGCGATGGCAGGAGCGGTTCGACGGGCTCATGCTCTCGGGCGTGGGAGAAGAGGTCGAACGGCTCCGGTGGTCAAAGGACCCCGAGGAGCTCGCGGAGCTGCGGGCCGCGCAGGAGGCCACCGACGGCGCGTTCGAGGACATCCTCGAGGTGCTCGTCGTGGGGATCACCGAGCGGCAGGCCGCGGCGCAGCTCGAGCTCGCGATGGCTCGACACGGGTCCGACGCGCCGTCCTTCGACGTGATCGTGGCCTTCGGGGAGCACGCCGCCGAACCGCATCATCGGCCCTGTCATCGCGCGCTGGGAGAGGGCGACATCATCAAGATGGACTTCGGCGCCCTGGTCGACGGCTACCACACGGACATGACGCGGACCGTCGCCTTCGGCGAGCCGGTGGCGGAGCTCCGGAAGGTGCACGACGTCGTGGCGGCCGCGCAGCAGGCCGGGATCGACGCGCTGCGGCCGGGCGTGCGTGCTGCCGACGTCGACCACGCGTCCCGCAGCGTCATCGAGGACGCCGGCTACGGCGAGCGTTTCACCCACGGGCTCGGCCATGGGGTCGGTCTCGAGATCCACGAGGGCCCGTCCCTGCGCCGCGACGGCGACGACGTCGTGCCCGCCGGTGCCGTCGTCACCGTGGAACCCGGCGTCTACCTCCCCGGCCTGGGGGGCGTCCGTATCGAGGATGCCGTCGAGGTCAGCGAGGAGGGTCCCAACCCGCTCGGGGTCGCCACGCGAGAGCTGATCGAGCTGTAGGGCCAGAGACGAAGGAGATGAGCGTCTCCACCAACGACCTGAAGAACGGCATGACGCTGGAGCTCGACGGCACCCTCTTCCAGGTGATCGAGTTCCAGCACGTGAAGCCGGGCAAGGGCGGCGCCTTCGTCCGCACGAAGCTCCGCAACGTCAAGACGGGCGCCGTCGCGGACAAGACGTTCAACGCCGGCGTGAAGGTGGGCCTCGCGATCGTCGAGCGCAAGGAGATGCAGTACCTCTACGCGGACGGCCCCGATCTGGTCTTCATGAACCTCCAGACCTACGAACAGGTGCACGTCGCCGGCGACATCGTGGGAGAGGCGACCCGCTACATGACCGAAGGCGGCCAAGCGACCGTGGCGCTCCATCAGGGTGTGCCGATCTCGGTCGACCTGCCCGCGTCGATGACGCTGGTGGTGGCGCAGACGGATCCCGCCACCAAAGGAGACACGAGGACGAACGCCCTGAAGCCCGCCACCCTGGAGACCGGGGTCGTGGTGCAGGTGCCACTCTTCGTGGAAGAAGGCGACCGGGTGAAGGTGGACACGCGCTCGGGCGAGTACATCGAGCGCGTGAAGGCGTGACCTCGCGTCGCGAGGCTCGCCGGACAGCGATCGACATCCTGTACCAGGCGGACGTCACGGACGCGGACCCGAACCTCGTGCTGGCGGAGTGGCTCGATGCCGGGCGGGTCGTCTCCGCGTTCACCACCGAGCTGGTGGAAGGTGTCCAGGACCACCTTCCGGAGATCGACCTGCTGCTGGAGGAGCGCACGGAAGGGTGGACCGTGGCCCGGATGGCCGCGCTCGACCGGACGATCCTCCGCGTGGCGATCCACGAGCTCCGGCATCGTGGCGACGTGCCCGCCTCGGTGGCGATCAGCGAGGCCGTGGAGGCGGCGACCGATCTCTCCTCGGAGGGATCGCCGCGGTTCGTGAACGGGATCCTCGGGAAGATCGCCAGCGAGATGCGACCCGCCGCGGCCGAGGACCCGGGGATCGCCTAGGGGGTCGTTCCCGGCTGGCGCTGCTCCGACTCGGGGGTGGAGCTCAACGGCGGCGCGGCGGCGGTGGGATCCACGCCCGAGGACGGCGGTGGCGCCGCCAACGGATCCTCGCCCTCGTTCCCTTCCTTGAGACCCTTCTTGAACTCACCCGAGGACCGGCCGAGGTTCCGCGCGATGTCGGGCAGCTTGCTCGCGCCGAAGACGACGGCCACGACCAGCACGATCCATCCCCAATCAGGCATCTCAACCGCTCCTATCCACTCGGTTTCCCACAGTCTACGCCGAGGCCCATCGAGGGCAGCGCGTCGCGCTCGTTGCTCGAAGACGGACGCCGGGGTATCCTCCGGCTGCACTTCCCCTTTAAGTCCGGTCCCGTGAGGCCGGGAAGGGAGCCAACCGATGCGGCACAACCTGCGCGCCTCCTCGCCTGCTCGAGGGGGCGTTCCCGTGTGAGCAGGATCCTCGGACCCGACGACGTCCGCCGGGCGCTGGCCCGGATCGCTCACGAGATCGTGGAGCGCGAGCGGACCGAGGGCCTGGTCCTGGTCGGCATCGCCGACCGGGGCGACCACCTTGCGCTCCGCCTGGCCCGTGAGATCGCCACGATCGAGGGCGCTGAGATCCCGGTCGGGGTCCTCGACATCACCTTCTATCGCGACGACATCGGGATGACGGCGGAGGCACCCGAGGTCCACGAGACCAGGATCCCCTTCGACATCACGGGTCGCACCGTGATCCTCGTCGACGACGTCCTGTTCACCGGGAGGACGATCCGAGCCGCGATGGACGCGCTCACCGACCTCGGTCGCGCCCGGCGGATCCGCCTCGCCGTCCTCGTCGATCGAGGTCATCGCGAGCTGCCGATCCGTGCGGACTTCGTGGGGAAGAACGTCCCAACGAAGCTCGGTGACGACGTGCGCGTGCTGGTGATGGAAGTGGACGGCGAGGACGGGGCCGTCGTGGAGGACGGGCCCGCCGAACGAGCGCTCCGGGAGGCCCCGGCCGTCGCCGGTCACGAGGAGAGCGCGTGAACGAGCACCTCCTGTCGATGCACGATGTCACCGCGGACGACGTGATCCGGATCCTCGATACGGCCGAGTCCTTCCGAGAGGTCGGGACCCGGGTGATCAAGAAGGTCCCCGCCCTCCGTGGTCGCACCGTCGTGAACCTCTTCTACGAGAACTCCACGCGCACGCGGATCTCGTTCGAGCTGGCGGCCAAGCGCCTGTCCGCGGACGTGATCAACTTCTCCTCCGGCGGCTCGAGCGTGTCGAAGGGCGAGTCCCTGAAGGACACGGCCCTGACGCTTCAGGCGATGGGCGCGGACGCGATCGTGATCCGCCACTCGTCCTCCGGCTCTCCGTTCCAGCTGACGAAGTGGGTCCGGGGCCACGTGCTGAACGCAGGGGACGGCACGCACGAGCACCCCACCCAGGCGCTGCTCGACCTGTACACGATGCGCGAGCGGCTCGGGCGGCTGGAAGGGCTCCGCGTGGCGATCGTGGGAGACGTCCTGCACTCCCGGGTGGCCCGATCGCTCTCGTTCGGTCTCGTGAAGATGGGCGCCGACGTGACGCTCGTGGGCCCGGCCACCCTGATCCCGCCCGACGCGCCGCAGTGGGGCGTCCAGGTGAGCTACGACCTGGACGAGGTCCTGGCGAAGCTCGACGTCTGCTACCTGCTCCGTGTGCAGACGGAGCGGCAACGACTCGAGTACTTCCCCTCGGTGCGGGAGTACGCGCGGCTGTTCGGCCTGAACCGATCGCGAGTGGGGCTCCTCCCGGAGGGGTCCCTGATCATGCATCCGGGGCCGATGAACCGGGGGGTGGAGATCGACTCCGACGTCGCCGATCTGCCGCAGAGCGTGATCGAGGATCAGGTGACCAACGGCATCGCGGTCCGGATGGCGCTGCTGTACCTGCTGCTGGGCGGGCGGCGGGGAGAGGGCGAGGAGGCAGGCGATGGCTAGCCCCGAGCTGCTGTTCCGAGGGGCGCGCGTGATCGATCCTCGCGCCGGCCGCGACGAGGTCGCGGACGTGCTCGTCCGGGACGGGATCGTCGTGGACGTCGGGAGCGGTCTCGACGGCGCGTCCGCCGAGATCGTCGAGGGCGATGGGCTCGTGCTGACGCCGGGATTGGTGGACCTCCACACGCACCTGCGCGAACCCGGCTTCGAACAGAAGGAGACGATCGAGACGGGCACACGGGCGGCCGCGGCCGGCGGGTACACGGCGGTCGCACCGATGGCGAACACGGATCCCGTCGCCGACGACGCCTCCGTGATCGCCGAGGTTCGCGCCGCGGCCGCTCGCGTCGGGCTCGCGGACGTCTTCCCGGTGGGCGCGATCACGAAGGGTCTCGAGGGCGAGGTGCTGGCGGAGATCGGCGAGATGGCGGCCGCGGGTGTTCGCGTGTTCAGCGACGACGGCAAGTGCGTCCCGACCGCTCGCACGCTCCGCAACGCCCTCACCTACGCCCGGGCGTTCGACGACGTCGTGATCGCGGAGCACTGCGAGGATGCCTCGCTGTCCGCCGGGCAGCAGATGCACGAGGGGATCAGCTCCTCCTCCCTCGGCCTGGCCGGGCAGCCGGGCGCCGCCGAGGACGCGATCGTCTACCGCGACATCGAGCTGGCCCGCCTCACCGGGGGCCGGCTGCACATCTGCCACCTCTCGTCGGCGCGGTCGGTGGAGCTCGTGCGGCGGGCGAAGGCGGACGGGCTCCGCATCTCGGCCGAGGTCACGCCGCACCACCTCGTGTTCATCGACGAGGACCTCCGCACCTACGACACGAACAAGAAGGTGAATCCGCCGCTCCGCTCGGAGGTGGACCGGGACGCGCTCCGGGAAGGGATCGCCGACGGCACGATCGACGCGATCGCCACCGATCACGCGCCGCACGCGGTGGAGGAGAAGGAGGCGGAGTTCGACCGGGCGCCTCCCGGCACGATCGGGCTCGAGACGGCGCTCGCGGTGGTCCTCACGGAGCTCGTCGCGCCGGGCCTGGTCACCCTGGCGAGGGGGTTGGAGAGCCTGTCGTCGGCGCCGGCCCTGATCCTCGGCGCCCGGGACCACGGCGGCCCGATCGAGGCCGGGCGACCCGCCAACCTTGTGCTGTTCGATCCCGAAGAGCGCTGGACCGTCGAGCCGCCCTTCGTCTCGCGATCGCGGAACAGCGCGTTCCTCGGTCGGGAGCTCCGTGGGCGGGTCCGCGCCACGATGCTTCACGGAGACCTCACGGTCGCGGAGGGGAAGGCCACGCGGTGACGGTGCCCGCAGCGCTCCTGGCCCTCGAGGACGGCACCGTCTTCCGGGGATCGGGATTCGGCGCCGAGGGCGAGTCGTTCGGCGAGGCGGTCTTCAACACGGGGATGTCCGGCTACCAGGAGGTCCTCACGGATCCGTCCTACGCCGGGCAGATCGTGACGATGACCTCTCCCCAGCAAGGCAACTACGGGATGCACGCTGACCACGTGGAGAGCGGTGCGATCCAGGTCGCCGCGTTCGCGGTCACGGAAGCCTCCCGGCGTGCGTCGAGTCCCCGCGCCGACTCGACGTTGCCGGAGGCGCTCCTCGCGGCCGGTGTGGTCGCGATCGAGGGCATCGACACGCGCAAGCTCACCCGCCGGATCCGCGAGGTCGGCGCGATGCGCGCGGCCGTCTCGACGCGTGATCTCGATCCCGACTCCTTGGTGGCTCGGGTCCGCGAGACCGGCGGGATGGCGGGCGCCGACCTCGCGAGGACGGTCACGACCGCCGAGCCGTACGACGCCGCCACGCTCGTGGGTCCCGCCGATCGGGCCCGAGGACGGGTGTGGCGGATCGCCGCGTACGACTTCGGGATCAAACGGAACATCCTGCGGATGCTGGCGGCGGCGGGTCTCGACGCCACCGTCTTCCCGGCGGAGACGCCCGCCGCGGACGTCGCGGCGGGCGGATTCGACGGCGTCCTCCTGTCCAACGGCCCCGGCGATCCGGCGGCGACCTCCTACGGGATCGCCGCTGCGAGCGAGCTGCTCGGACGCCTCCCGCTGTTCGGGATCTGCCTCGGACACCAGCTGCTCGGTCTCGCGCTCGGGGGTCGCACGTTCAAGATGCCCTTCGGGCACCGAGGCGTGAACCAGCCCGTCCGTGACACGCGGACCGGTGAGGTCCGGATCACGAGCCACAACCACGGCTTCGCGGTCGACCCCCTCGGCTGGGAGCGGGACCCGGATGGGACCGCCCGCACCGCGTTCGGCCGCGTGGAGGTGAGCCACCGCAACCTCAACGACGACACGGTCGAGGGATTGCGCTGCCTCGACGTCCCCGCGTTCTCCGTCCAGTACCACCCGGAGGCCGCGCCCGGGCCGCACGACGCCGCCGGTCTGTTCCTGGAGTTCCGAGCGCTGATCGAGGCGAACGAGGGCTCGAGCAGCGAGCGTGCGAGCGGTCGCCCCCAGAGGGAAGGTTCCGGGGGCTCAAGTAGCGAGCGTGCGAGCGGTAGCCCCCAAAGGGAAGGTTCCGGGGGCTCAAGTAGCGAGCACGCGAGCGGTCGCCCCCATTGGGAACAGCCCTGATGTCGAAGCGGACCGACCTGTCCTCGATCCTGGTGATCGGTTCGGGGCCGATCGTGATCGGGCAGGCGTGTGAGTTCGACTACTCGGGGACGCAGGCATGCCGGGTGCTCCGGCGCGAAGGCTACCGGGTCGCCCTGGTCAACTCGAACCCGGCGACGATCATGACGGACCCGGAGTTCGCCGACCGGACCTATCTCGAGCCGCTCACGCCCGAGTCCGTGCTCGCCGTGATCGGGCGGGAGCGACCCGACGCCCTGCTCCCGACGATCGGCGGTCAGACCGGTCTGAACGTGAGCGTGGCCCTCGCCGAGTCGGGCGACCTCGACCGCCTCGGCGTCGAGCTGATCGGCGCCAGCCTCGAGACGATCCACCGCGCCGAGGATCGCAGCGGCTTCAAGGAGGCGATGACGAAGGCGGGTCTCGACGTCCCGCGCGCCGGGATCGCGCACACCCTCGAGGAAGCGCTGCAGCTCGGCCAGCAGCTCGGCTTCCCGGTGATCGTGCGGCCGTCGTTCACGCTCGGCGGGGGAGGGAGCGGGTTCGCGTCGTCGCGCGAGGAGCTCGTCGCCCTCGCGCGCCGATCACTCGAAGCCAGTCCCGTCTCCGAGGTCCTCGTGGAGGAGTCGATCGCGGGGTGGAAGGAGTTCGAGCTCGAGGTGATGCGCGATCACGCCGACAACGCGGTGATCGTCTGCTCGATCGAGAACGTCGATCCCATGGGCGTGCACACGGGCGACTCCGTGACGGTCGCGCCGCAGCAGACGCTCACGGATCGCGAGTACCAGGCGATGCGCGACGACGCGATCGCGTGCCTGCGGGCGATCGGCGTGGAGACCGGTGGGTCGAACGTGCAGTTCGCGGTGGATCCGGAGACCGGGCGGCGCGTGTTGATCGAGATGAATCCGCGCGTGAGCCGGTCCTCGGCGCTGGCGTCGAAGGCCACCGGCTTCCCGATCGCGAAGATCGCGGCGCTGCTCGCCGTGGGCTATCGGCTGGACGAGATCCGCAACGACATCACGGGCGCCACACCGGCGTCGTTCGAGCCGACGCTCGACTACGTCGTCGTCAAGATCCCGCGGTTCGCGTTCGAGAAGTTCCCGGAGGCCGATGCGAGGCTCACGTCCACGATGAAGTCCGTGGGGGAGGTGATGGCGATCGGCGGAACCTTCAAGGAGGCGTGGGGGAAGGCGTGGCGCGGGCTCGAGCGATCGGGCGCCGACCTCGGGGCGACGTACGCATCGGCCCGCGACGACGTGCTCGGCGCCCTCCGTGACGGAACCGAGTGGCGGTTCCATCTGATCGAGCGGGCGTTCGCGGCCGGCCACAGCGTGGACGAGGTCGCTGCGGCCTCCGCGATCGATCCCTGGTTCGTCGATCAGCTCGCGCAGGTGTTCGAGCGTGCCCAGGGACTCGCCGGAGCCACGCCCCCGTCGCTGGGACGGGAGACCTTCCTCGACGCGAAGCGGGTCGGCCTCTCGGACGCGCGGATCGCTCGGGAGACGGGGTCGACCGAGCAGGAGATCCGCGACCGACGCGAGCAGGTCGGCGTGGTCCCGGTCTTCAAGTCCGTGGACACGTGCGGCGGCGAGTTCCCGGCTCGGACGCCCTATCTCTACTCGACGTACGACGAGGAATCAGAGGTGGAGCCCGCCACGCGTCCTCGGGTCGTGATCCTCGGTGCGGGGCCGAACCGGATCGGCCAGGGCATCGAGTTCGATTACGCCTGCGTGCACGCCGCGTTCGCCCTGGAGGAGGCGGGCTTCGAGTCGGTGATGATCAACTCCAATCCGGAGACCGTCTCCACGGACTACGACACGTCGAGCCGCCTCTACTTCGAGCCGCTCTCGGCCGAAGACGTGCTGGCGGTCTGCCGGGCCGAGCGGCCGGCAGGGGTGATCGCGCAGCTCGGGGGCCAGACACCGCTGGAGCTCGCGAGGACACTGCAGGACGCGGGCTTCCCGATCCTCGGGACCTCGCCGGACGCGATCGACCTCGCCGAGGATCGGGGACGGTTCGCGGAGCTCCTGCACGAGATGGACATCCCCGCGCCACCGCACGGCGAGGCACGGACGATCGAGGAGGCCCGGATCGTGGCCCGCCGGATCGGCTATCCCGTGGTCGTTCGTCCCTCCTACGTCCTCGGTGGTCGCGCGATGGAGATCGTCTACGACGACGACGAGCTCGAGACGTTCGTCCGCACGGCGGCCGAGGCCAGCCGTGAGCACCCCGTGTTGGTCGATCGGTTCCTCGAGGGCGCGATCGAGGTCGACGTCGACGCCGTCTGCGACGGGGTGGACGTCTTCATCGGCGCCGTGATGGAGCACATCGAGGAGGCGGGCGTCCACTCGGGCGATTCCTCGTGCCAGATCCCACCGGCCACGCTCTCCGACGAGGAGCTCGATCGGATCGAGGACATCACACGACGTCTCGCGCGCCGGATCGGCGTCGTCGGGCTCCTGAACCTGCAGCTCGCGGTGAAGGACGAGAAGATCTGGGTCCTCGAGGCGAATCCACGCGCGTCGCGTACGGTGCCGTTCGTGTCCAAGGTGATCGGGGTGTCGCTCGCGAAGGTCGCGACGTTGGTGCTCGCGGGCCGGACCCTCGCGGAGCTGGCGGCTGACGACGTGTTGCCGGCGGATGCCGGGCACTACCGGCGGCTGCCGTTCACGGCCGTGAAGGCCGCGGTCCTGCCGTTCGGCCGGTTCCCGGGCGTCGACACGGTGCTCGGCCCCGAGATGCGCTCGACCGGAGAGGTGATGGGGATCGACGCCGATCCCGGAGCCGCGCTCGCCAAGGCGATGGTGGCCGCCGGGCATGCGCTGCCGATGTCGGGGACCGTCTTCGTGAGCGTCGCGAACCGCGACAAGCGCGCGATCGTGTTCCCGGCGAAACGCCTCGCGGACCTTGGGTTCGCGCTGCTCGCCACGACCGGCACGGCCGGCGTCCTCCGCCGGGCGGGCATCCCCGTCGAAGCCGTCGCGAAGGTCAGCGAGGCCCCGGAGAGCGGAAGAGAGGGCGGAACGCGGAACGTGGCGGAGCTGATCCGCGCCGGGCGGATCGACCTCGTGATCAACACACCGTTCGGCCGCGGGCCTCGGACGGACGGCTATCACATCCGGACCGCGGCGGCCGCCGCCGGCGTGCCGTGCCTGACGACGATGCAGGGAGCGTTCGCGGCGGTGCGCGGGATCGAGGCCCTGCGCGACGGAGCCACCGAGCCCATCTCGATCCAGGAGCATCACGCCGGCGCCCGGGCGCGGCCGATCCAGGAACGCCTCGGGTTCGACGTCGGCCGCGTCCGCGCGCCCGGCGAGGGGGTCGCGTGAAGCGCGTCCGCGCGGAGGTGCTCTCGACGCGGAAGATGGGCGCCTACCACCAGCTCACGGTTGTCGCCCCGGAGATCGCCGAGAAGGCGAGACCCGGGCAGTTCGTCTCCGTCCGCATGCCGGCGGGCCGCGAGTTCCTGCTCCGGCGGCAGCTCGCGATCCACGACGCATCGCGGCGGGGCGGGTGGGCCGGGACGCTGGAGTTCGTGATCGACCCGACCGGTCCGGGAACCGCCTGGCTCGCCTCGGCCCGCGCTCACTCGTTCCTCGATCTGATCGGCCCGCTGGGAAAGGGGTTCGCCCACCCACGGCGGCTGACGAACTGCCTCCTGGTGGCGGAGCGGTACGGGGCGGCCACGCTGTACTTCCTCGCGCAGGAGCTCGTCGCCGGCGGGAAACGGGTCGACATGGTGGTGGGAGCGGAGACGATGGAGCAGGTCCTCAAGCCGATCGAAGCGAAGCGCCTGTCGCAGACCGTGGCGATCGTCACGGCGGACGGGACCCTCGGCGACCGGGGTGCGGTCATGGATGCGCTTCCCGAGGCGGCCGATCGCAGCGGCGCGCAGGTCGTGTACGCGGCGGGCCCCGCCCGAACGTTGGAGCAGATCGCCGCCTTCTGCCGGGAGCGAGGACTGCCCGCGCAGATGGCGCTCGAGGAGCGGATGGGGTGCGGCACCGGCCTATGTCAGACGTGCGTGGTGCCGATCGCGCGCAAGGACGGAAGCGGCTACGACAACCTCCGATCGTGCGTCGACGGGCCCGTCTTCAATCCCGCGCGCGTGTTGTGGGATCGATGGCTCGGGGAGCGGCCGACGATGCTGCCGACGCCGCCCGAGGGGCTGCCCGTCACCCGTTCCTGGCCCGGATGAAGGCGGATCGGACGAGGTCGACGCGATGAAACGGACGCTCGCGGTGGACCTTGGGGCGGGGTTGGTCCTACCGACGCCCGTCCTGATCGCGTCCGGGTGCGCGGGCACGGGCAAGGAGCTGAGCGGGCTCGTCGACCTGCGGAAGGTGGGCGGTCTCGTGAGCCGGAGCATCACGCTGGACGCGCGGAAGGGCTCGCCGCCGCCGCGGATCGCGGAGACGCCGGCGGGGACCGTCTGGACGACCGGGCTGCAGAACCCCGGCGTGCACGCGTTCATCGATGCCGAGCTCCCGAGGCTCGCACGGGGCGGCGTGCCGGTGATCGTCTCGATCGCGGGGGGCTCGCTCGAGGAGTACGTGCGATCGATCGGGGCGCTGCAGACGCGACCGGAGGTGGTGGCCGTCGAGCTCCATCTCTCCGGGCCCGATGACGAGCTCCGCCGAGAGGTGCTCGGAGAGCACATCGACCGGACCGGGGAGATCGTGGGCGCGGTCGCGCGGATGTCCCTCGTGCCGGTCTTCGCGAAGCTGCCGATGACGGCGACCGAGCTGCCGGAGCTCGCCCGCGCGTGCATCCGCGCGGGCGCCCACGGGCTCACGATCGGAGGGCCACCTCCCGCGATCGGCGTGGTGGCGGGGACGTTGCGGCCCGCCCTGGGACCGGTCACCGGCTGGATGTCGGGTCCCGCGCTGAAGCCGATCACCCTCCGGGCCGTGTTCGAGGCCGCTCGCGTCGTGCCGGAGGCGCCCATCATCGCCGTGGGCGGCGTGCGGTCGGCCGAGGACGCCGTGGAGATGCTCATCGCCGGCGCTTCCGCCGTGCAGGTCGGCACCGCCGTCCTGGTCGACCCGGCCGCCCCCGTCGAGATCGCTCGGGGCATCGCGGGGTACCTGAAGGAGAAGGGCCTCGGGACACCTGACGATCTCCGCGCGCGGCTGCGGGTCCCCGTCGGGTTCCGGGAGCCCGAGGAGCCATGATCCCGCGGCCCACCGATCCGATCGTCGCGGCGCTCGACGTGTCGACCCTCGAGGAAGCGGACCGGCTGGCGCAGATCCTCGCCCCCCACGTGGGCATGCTCAAGGTGGGGCTCGAGCTCGCATGGTCGGCTGGCCCGGAAGCGATCCGGCAGGTCGCCGCGCACGGGCCGGTCTTCGCCGACTGCAAGTTGCACGACATCCCCACCACCGTCGAGCGCGCGGCCGCCAACGTCGCTCGGCTCGGGGTCGCGATGCTGAACGTCCATGCGCTCGGAGGCGAGGCGATGATGCGGGCGGGCGTCTCCGGGGCGCGCCGGGGCGCGGACGACGCGGGCATCGAACCCCCGTTGGTGGTCGCGGTCACGGTCCTCTCGAGCCACGCGGGGGAGGGGCTCGCGAGTCCCGCGTCGCTCGCGTTCGAGGCGAAGGCGGCCGGGCTGGACGGGGTGGTGGTCTCCGGAGAGGACGTGGAGGATGTGCGCGCGACGTGCGGCGAGGAGTTCTGCCTCGTCGTCCCGGGGATCCGGCCGTCGGGATCCAATGGGCACGACCAGGTGCGGGTCCTCACACCCGCCGAAGCGATCGAGCGGGGCGCCGACTTCCTGGTGATCGGTCGCCCGGTGACGGAAGCACCCGACCCTGCGGGCGTGATCAGGGGGATCATGCGCGACCTCCGCTGACCGTTGCGGCCCCGGGGAAACCGCAGGCCACACG
>JBOGVC010000167.1:0-10032 GCA_050695275.1 Actinomycetota bacterium
CGACGCGGCGGAACTCCTCCGGGAATCGCTCGGCCAGGGTGAAGTAGTGCTCCTCGGGATCGTGCGGGACGAACCGTTGCACCGACCCGACCCCGTACGGCCCGTCCCGGAGGACGGTGGCGGGGACGTGCGGCCATCCCAGGGTCCGCGAGACGACGTACGCGGCCACCTCGCGGGCACAGAGCGTCCCCTCGGGGAAGTCCCACAGGGGCGCCTCGCCGCGACGCGGCTTGTAGACGGTGAGGAGCTCCTCGTCGGCGCTCCTGACCCGGGCGAGGAACGTGTGGTTCGATGCGTTCGGCAGCAGACCGAGCACCTCGAGCTCGCCGGTGCCCATGATGCGGGGGACGGCGGGGTCGCTCAGTCCCGCTTCGAGTGCCCGTTCATCGCGGGACACGCGTGGCCCTCCGCGTCGATCGGGTTGCCGCAGAACTGACACGTCGGCCGGCCCCGCGCCGCGACCTCAGCCCCGTGTCGCGAGAGCGCCAGCATCTGGGCGGGGGAGGCCCAGATGCGGATCGATTCCGGCTCCGCTCCCACCTCCGCCTCGAGCAGCGACCGCGGATCGTCCTCGTCCATGTCCTCGGGATCGGGCCGGAACTCCTCGACCTCCAAGAGGAAGAGGTCGCGATCCTGGTCGAAGCCGATCGACAAGCGTCCGGCTCGCCAGCGCGGATCGATCGGCTCCTCGAGGGACATCGCCGGTCCCTCGGGGGCGGGCCCAGCGGCGGTCCCCGTCCCGAGCTCGGTGACGACCTCGGCACTCGGCACGTCCTCCAACAGCTCGAGGACGGAGGAGGCCAGCAGTTGCACCTGCTGCTTCTCCACGATCACCGTGACGAGCTCGACGCCCGCTCGTGCCTGGATGTAGAAGACGCGGGCTCCGGGCTCGCCGATGGCGTCCGCGGTGATGCGATCGACCGGTCCCAGGTCCATCGACCTATCCTCGCAGCTTCCCCTCGCGGCCGACCCTTCCGGCGCCGCCGGTGCGTCCACGAGCTCGAGGAGCACCCTTCCCGGGCTCCCGGGGGGCGGGTGCGAACCGATGGAGGCTGCCGGTGTCGTTCACCAGCAGGATCCGGGGAACGCCGTCGCCGAGGTGGACAACGGAGACGGACGCCGGGTCCACGACGACGCGCTGGAACTGGTCGAGGTGGGCGCCGGTGTAGTGGGACACGAGCATCCCCACGAGATCACCGTGGGTACCGACGAGGACACGGCCGCGAGGATGCCGTGTCACGATCCGCTCGATCTCGTCGAGGAGGCGTGCCTCTGCGTCCACGAAGCTCTCGCCGGAAGGGAACTGGAAGCGGGACGGACTGCGCTGCACCGTATCCCAGAGCTTGGTGCGTCGGAGGGAAGGAAGGGTGCGGCCCGTCCAGTCGCCGGCGTCCATCTCGATCAACGCGTCGGAGGTGCGCATCTCGATCCGCCGGGCCGTCGCGAGCGGCTCCAGGGTCTCGACGCAGCGTTCCAGGGGGCTCGAGTAGATCGCGCTGAGCCGAACGCCCGCGAACCGCTCGACGAGCGCGGCCGCCTGCCGGCGGCCACGGTCGTCCAGGTGGATCCCCGTCGTCCGGCCGTACAGCCGTGTCCCCGTCACGGCCGTCAGGCCGTGACGGACGAGGAAGAGGGTGGTCATGGCGTCGGGGAGCATACGAGGACCCGGCGGGAGGGCCGCCGAGCGTTCATCCCCGCGCCCCTGAGTGTTCGAGGTCGCGACACGCTCGGTCCCTAGAGTCCGCGGCGAACGCCCGACGACGCGCCTCGCCGGGCGTCGGTCGCGGGGTCGGCTCGTCCCGGTCCCGCGACCGACTTCCCTCCTCGGGGCTCCCGGTTCGCGTATGGGAGCATCACGTCGTGGATCTCTCCCGCCCGCGCTCCGATGACCGGCCGTTCGCCGTCGTGGATGTGGGCTCGAACTCCGCGCGGATGATCGTGTTCCGACTCCGCCCCGGTGAGCACCTCGATGTCCTCGAGGACGCCCGCGCTCCACTCCGCCTGGGGCGAGAGCTGCGCGACGATGAGCTCCTCGGCTCGGAGGCGATCGACCGGACCTTGGAGGCGCTTCGAGATTTCCGGGCGATCGCGGACGGGGCGGGAGCGGAGCGGATGATCGCGGTGGCGACGTCCGCCGTCCGCGAGGCCACGGACGGCGAGCGCCTCCTGGCCGAGGCCCGCGAGGCCGGTGTTCCCCTCGAGGTCATCGACGGGAAGACGGAGGCGACGTTCGGCTTCCTCGGCGCGGTCCACGACCTGCCGGTGACCGACGGCGTCGCGATGGATCTCGGCGGGGGGAGCATGGAGTTGACCGGCTTCCGCGACCGGCGGTTCGAGAGATCGTGGACGCTCCCGCTCGGGTCGCTGCGTGTCAGCGACCGGTTCCTGGTGTCGGATCCTCCCGATGACCGTGAGCTGAAGGATCTCCGCAAGACGGTGAAGGCGTCGCTGGACGAGGCGGGGATCACGCCCGTGGAGGCCGGCGGGGACCTCGTGGGGATCGGTGGCACGGTGCGCAACCTCGCCAAGATGGACCTCCGTCGGTCGGATCACCCCCTGCGACTCCTGCACGGGTACGAGCTCTCCGTGGGGAGCGTCGAGAACCTCCTGGGGGACCTCGCGAGCCGCAGCATGAAGCGGCGCGCAAGGCTGCAAGGGCTGAACCCCGATCGCGCCGACACGATCGTCGGCGGGGCCGTCGTCGTGCTCGCCGTGATGCACCACCTCGGGGTCGAGCGGGTGCTGATCTCGAGCCGCGGCCTCCGTGAAGGTCTCGCCCTCGGAGATCCGGACACGATCCCCACGCCCCCTGAGGTGCGGACGATCTCCGTCGCGACCCTCGCCTCCCGGTTCGCCACGTGGGATCCGTCCGCTGCGGCGCGCCGCGTCTCGCTCTCGTCCCAGCTGGTCGAAGCGCTGGAGCTGGAGGCGCCCCCGGTCGTGAAGGAGATGCTCCAACACGCAGCCTCGCTGCTCGACATCGGCAAGGCGATCGATCACTACGAGCGCTGGGACCATGCGGCGATGATCGTGACCGCGGCCGATCTCGCGGGATTCACCCACCAGGGGTTGGTCGCCCTGTCGGCGATCCTCCGTCATGCGGGGGAGCACACGAGCCTCGGCCCGTACGCACGCCTGATCCCACCCGACGAGCGCCCGGCGCTCCGCAAGGCGGCCGTGGCCCTCGCCCTCGCGGAGGAGCTGCACCGACGGATCCCCGCCGGGGAGCGCGCCACCCTCGCGTGCTCGCGGCGACGGGGCCGCTTCGAGGTCCAGGCGCCCGTTCCCGTTCGATGGCGGCCGAGGAACATCTCCAACCGGTTCCGCACGGCGTTCGGGGCGAAGCTGGTCGTCGTGCCGGCGTCCGAGCCCGCGACACTCGCCTCGGGCTGACCTGGGTCCTTCGGTCAGGCGGGGGACGCGGCGGGGAACCGGATCGTGAACGTCGTCCCTCGACCGAGCTCGCTGTCGACCTCGATCGTGCCGCCGTGGTTCTCGACCACGTGCTTCACGATCGCCAGACCCAGCCCCGTACCGCCCGTCTCTCGCGAGCGAGCCCGGTCCACGCGATAGAAGCGTTCGAAGACCCGGGAGATGTCCTTGGACGGGATGCCGATCCCCGTGTCGATCACGCGCAAGGTCACCTCGCTGTCGTCGGAGTCGATCTCGACGCGGACCCGGCCGCCTTCGTGGCTGGAGCGGATCGCGTTGTCCACGAGGTTCCGCACGAGCAAGGCGAGATCCTGTTGCGAACCGCGGAGGGGTCGCTCCCCGGCGGCCTCGATCTCCAATGCGACGCCTGCCGCGCCGGCAGCCTCCTCGAGGCGTTGCCTCTCCTCACGCGCCGCCGCCCCCAACGACACGAGGTCGTCGAGGGAGCTGCCGGACTCGAGGCGGGAGAGGTCGAGGAGGTCGGCCACGATGCGGGACAGCCGGACGGCCTCGCGCTCCAGTTGCTGAGCGAACCGAGGGACGGCGGCAGGATCGTCCTCGGCCGCTCGTCGGAGGGTCTCGGCGGCGGCTTGGATCGTCGCCGCAGGCGTCTTCAGCTCGTGCGATGCGTTCGCCACGAAGTCGCGCCGCACGGATTCGAGCCGCCGCTGTTGGGTGACGTCGCGGATCACCACCAGCGTGGCTCCATCGGCGGCGGGGGTGATGGTGCCGCGCAGCCACCGGGTCGGCACACCGGTCTCCACCAGGACGGAGCTCGGCTCTCGCCGCTCCCGGCTGTCCTCGATCGCGGTGCGGAGCGAGAAGGGGAGGATCGCGTCCAGCGCTGCGGGCGACGAGGGGAGGTGGTGGCCGATCGCCTCGTTCGCGAAGGCGACCCGGGCACCGGAATCGATCAGCAGGACACCCTCGTGCATCGTCGACAGGGTGAGGTCGCGGACCTTCCTGTCCTCGAGCGCGTCGAGCTGCTGTTCGCGCCCGATCGCCTCGGCGGCGAGTGCTCGCTCCTCCCACGTGCGCGCTGCACTCGCGGAGCGCCGCCAACCGGCCACAGCGGCGATGGCCGCGACCACAGCCACCACGACCGGGAGGGGCTCCACGAGCCGAGTGTAGGCCCGGGCGCACCCCGTTCATGCGGTGTTTCGCGATGATTCATCCTCCGGCCCGCTCCGACGACGGATCCGCCTCCGATCGAGCTGGATCACGGCGAACCGGGTTCATCCTCCGTTCACCTTCGTGCCGTGGGGGCTTCATCCGGCCTCCCTAGCCTGACGCCAGGTACCCGATCAGAGGGGGAGGCAGCATGCTGAAGGGGAAACGGTGGGCGTCTGCGCTCATCTGTCTGGTGGCGCTCGCGACCATCGCGTCTTCGTGCGGAGACGAGGATCCGCCGACGGGGGATGGCGGCGACGATCTGAGTGGCTCGCTCAACATCTCGGGTTCGTCCACGGTCGAGCCGATCACGTCACTCGTGAGTGAGAAGTTCCGAACCGCGAATCCCGGCGTGGATATCGCCGTCGACAGTCCCGGGACGAGCGACGGATTCGAGCTCTTCTGCAACGGAGAGACGGACCTCCAGGACGCCTCGCGGCCGATCGACGAGGAAGAGGTCGCGGCGTGCGGGGAGAACGGGATCGAGCCCATCGAGCTCGAGATCGCGCTCGACGCGCTCTCGGTCATCGGGGACCCCTCGAACTCGATCGAGTGCCTGAGCTTCGGCGACCTGTATGCCCTGTTCGGGCCCGAGTCCGAGGGCTTCGAGAACTGGAGTGACGCGAACGACCTCGCCACAGAGGTGGGCGGGAACGGTGGATTCCCCGACCAGCCGCTCACGATCGTGGCTCCCGGCGATGAGTCGGGCACGTACGGGTCGTTCATCGATCTCGTCGGTACCGACGATCTCGCGGAAGAGCGCGAGGTCTCGGAAGATCTCGCGGGATCTCTCCGGCCCGACTATCAGATCTCTGCCGACGACAACGTGATCATCGACAACGCGGCCGGCACCGCGGGCGGGCTCGGTTTCGTGGGCTTCGCGTTCGCCGAGAACGCCGGTGAGTCGATCAAGGAGTTCCAGGTCGACGGAGGGGATGGCTGCGTGGCTCCCAGCCCCGAGGCCGTGATCGACGGCTCGTACCCGCTTGGCCGTTCGCTCTACATCTACGTCAACCCGACCAAGCTCGAGGAGAACCCGGCCCTCCAGCCCTTCGTGGACTTCTATCTCACCGACGATGGGCTCGCCTCGGTGGAGGAGGTGCAGTACATCAGTCTGCCGGACGACCGGATCCAGGCGACCCGCGACGCGTGGGACTCGGCGATGGCGTGACGGTTCCGTCCGCTCGCACTGGCCGTGCTGGGGGCTCGGGAGCGATCCCGAGTCCCCGAGCCGGCTGAGCCGGACCCGAGGGCGCGGGCACAGGAGGGATATCCTCCGCCCGAGGAGGAAGCAGGCACGTGGCACAGATCGCCGCCGAACACGGCAGGATCGACCTGCACGGGACGCCATCCAGGCATCGGCGTGAGCGGATCATGAAGGCGATCTTCTTCACCGCCGCGTTCCTGTGCGTCGTGTTGAGCCTCGCGATCGTGGTCTCGCTCGCCGGAGGCGCGGTCGACTTCCTGTCGAAGGTCGATCTCGGCACCCTGTGGTCGCGCGGCTGGTTCCCTCGACGGAACCTCTTCGACGTCAAGACGATCTTCGCCGGGACGGTGATGGTGTCGGTGATCGCGATCGTGGTCGCCGCCCCCATCGGCCTCGGCGCAGCCTTGTATCTCTCGGAGTACGCCAGCCCGAGGGCACGCCGATCGCTCAAGCCCATCCTCGAGACGCTCGCGTCGGTTCCCAGCGTCGTGATGGCGTTCTTCGCACTTCGTTTCATCAGTCCCGAGGTCGTGCAGCGCTTCTTCGGCAGCGAGGTTCCGGTGTTCAACATCATGGCGGCCGGTCTCGCCGTCGGTCTGCTCGTGACGCCGTTGGTGGCGTCGGTCGCGGAGGATGCGATGCACGCGGTCCCGAGCGCGCTGCGGGAGGCGTCGGTCGGCCTCGGCGCCCACCGGCGAACGACCAGCCTGCGCGTGGTGGTCCCCGCCGCGGTGTCCGGCATCAGCGCGGCCCTCATCCTCGGGATCTCCCGCGCGATCGGCGAAACGATGATCGTGGCGATCGTTGCCGGGGGCACGGGAGGCTCCTTGTTCTCCCTCGATCCCTTGCAGGGCGGGCAGACGATGACGGCGGCGATCACGTCGCTGGCGACAGGATCCGATCAGGTGCGAGGGAGCGGCCCCGCGTATCCCAGCCTGTTCTTCGTCGGGTTGCTCCTCTTCTTCATCACCCTGGGGCTCAACACGATCTCCGAGCGATTCGTGCGGCGCGTGAGGAAGCGCTACTGATGTCGTCGCGCACGACGACCGTGGAGCGCGTGACGACGGATCGCGTGCGGCTGGCCCTCACAGGGCGACGTGTCGACGTCCGTGGGTACGTCTTCCAACTCGTCCTGCTCCTGACCCTCGTGTTCGCGTTGGCGGTCCTCATCACCCTGCTCCTGGACGTCTCACGCACGGCGATCCCGTTCATGCTCGACCGCGGCGGCGAGGTCTTCACCTCGGGCTATTCGTCGCTCCCGGCGAACGCCGGGATGAGGCATGGCTTGATCGGGACCGTGTATCTCGGGGTCTTCGTGATCGCGATCGCGCTGCCGCTGGGTGTCGGCGCCGCGATCTACATGGAGGAGTACGCGAGAGACACCCGACTGACGCGCATCATCAACACGAACATCCGGAACCTCGCCGGGGTCCCGGCCATCGTGTACGGGATCATGGGACTGGCGATCTTCGTGAAGCTCTTGGGACCGCTCACCGGCCCCGACGCGGAGGGAAGAACCCTCCTCTCAGGGGGACTCACGATCAGCTTGATGGTCCTGCCGATCATCATCATCACCACGCAGGAGGCGCTCCGTGCGGTTCCCAACGGCATCCGCGAGGCGGGCTTCGGGGTGGGAGCGACGCGGTGGGAGGTGGTTCGATCACACGTCTTGCCGTACGCGGCTCCCGGCGTTCTCACCGGCTCGGTGCTCTCGATGGCCCGAGCCCTGGGCGAGACCGCCCCTCTCATCATGGTGGGTGCGACGACCGGGTTCTTGGCGACGCAGGGTGGGCTCTTCGATCAGCTCCAGCAGCATTACACATCCCTCCCGACGCTCGTGTTCGTGTACGTCAAGAAGCCTCAGCAGGAGTTCCAGGATCTCGCCGCCGCTACCATCCTCGTCCTGATCGCGTTCATCTTCGTCGTGAACCTCGCTTCGATCCTCCTAAGGAACCGGTATGAACGGAAGTGGTGATGACATGGGAGTGTCCGACGTGACGCAGGTCCCCGATCTGTCGCAGTCTGAGAACGAGGCGACGGAGGTGGTACCGAAGGTGGAGGTGCGGCGAAGTGAGCCCCCCGAGATGCAGGCCGCGCCGGAGACGATCTTCGACATCCGCGACGTGTCGGTCTTCTACGGGTCGTTCCGTGCGGTTCGCGATATCACCATCCCGATCGCACAGAACGAGATCACTGCCTTGATCGGCCCGTCCGGTTGTGGGAAGACCACGTTCCTCCGATGCCTGAACCGGATGAACGACCTGATCGAAGGGGCGCGGGTCGAGGGGAAGATCCTCTACCACGGCGTGGATCTCTACGAAGCACAGGTCGATCCCGTCGAGGTCCGCCGGCGGATCGGGATGGTCTTCCAGAAGCCGAATCCGTTCCCGAAGTCGATCTACGACAACGTCGCGTTCGGGCCTCGCATCGCCGGCTTCAAGGGGAGCATGGACGACCTGGTGGAGGAGTCACTGCAGCGAGCGGCGCTCTGGGACGAAGTCAAGAAGAAGCTCAAGGACTCGGGTATGGCGCTCTCGGGCGGGCAGCAGCAGCGCCTGTGCATCGCCCGGGCGATCGCGACGCGCCCCGACGTGATCCTGATGGACGAGCCGTGCTCGGCCCTCGACCCGATCGCCACCGCCAAGATCGAGGACCTGATGCGCGACCTGGTGTCCGAGTACACGATCGTGATCGTGACGCACAACATGCAGCAGGCCGCCCGGGTCTCCGATCGGACCGCCTTCTTCACGGTGGACGTCGCGGACGACGGTCACCGGACGGGGCACATCGTGGAGTTCGATCGGACGGAGATGATCTTCACCAACCCGTCCGACCAACGAACCGAGGACTACGTCACGGGGAGGTTCGGATGAGCCGCGAACACTTCCACGAGCAACTCGAGCGGGTGGAGCTCGAGCTCCTGTCCATGGGCGAGCTCGCATCCACGGCGATCCAGCGATCGGTGCAGGCGCTCGTCCAGCATGACACGGAGGCCGCCGAAGGGGTGATCCGCGACGACGACCCGATCGACGAGCTCTACCTTCGCATCGACAGCGGTGTGTTGGAGATGCTCGCCCTGCAATCGCCCGTGGCCACACAGCTCCGGCTCGTCTCCGCCATCCTGCACAGCTGCCTCCACCTCGAACGGATCGGCGATCAGGCCGTCAACATCGCCAAGCTCTATCTCGCGACGCAGGACCTGCCGCCCAGTCAGACCCTCCTCCAGCAGCTCGACGAGATGGGCGGCCACGTGGTCACCATGATCCGGTCTGCGATGGAGGCGTTCCGTACCCGCGACCTCGAGCTGTGCCTGAAGCTGCCGAAGATGGACGACCCGGTGGACCGGCTGAACCGCGCGACGCACCTCGAGGCCCTCAAGCTCGCCGAGGATCCCCGGGCGCTCGACTGGGGGCTCCACATGAACCTCGCGGCGCGCGCGCTCGAACGTGTCGGCGACAACGCGGTGGACATCGGGGAGCAGGTCGGGTTCCTGATCACCGGCGAGTTCCGAGAGTTCACCGACGCGTCCCACGACGTGCCCGATCTCGGAGGCGACGGGTGAGCGCGGAGGAGCCCCTGACCCGGATCCTCGTGGTCGAGGACGAGGAGTCGCTCGCGGACACGGTCCGCTACAACCTGGAGCGAGAGGGATATGCCGTTGCCGTCGCCCCCGACGGTCGACGTGCGCTGGAGCGGTTCCGCACGGAGAACCCGGCGCTGGTGATCCTGGATCTGATGCTCCCCGAGATCTCCGGGCTCGACGTCTGCCGCCAGATCCGCCAGATCTCCAACGTGCCGATCATCATGGTGACGGCGAAGGATTCGGAGGCGGACAAGGTCTCGGGCCTGGAGCTGGGCGCGGACGACTACGTCACGAAGCCGTTCTCGGTCCGAGAGCTCGTGTCCAGGGTGCGAGCGCATCTCCGTCGGGCCGGCATGAAGGCCGAGGAGCCCGAGGATCTCCTGAGCGGAGGCCCGGTCCAGCTCGACACCGGGAAGCACGAGGTGCTCGTGCGCGGTCGGTCGGTCGGGTTCCCTCCGAAGGAGTTCGAGCTCCTCGAAGCGTTCCTGCGGCGGAAAGGCCGACTGCTCACGAGGGACTTCCTCATCGAGGAGGTCTGGGGCGCAGGCTATTTCGGGGACACCAAGACGCTGGACGTTCACGTGAAGAGGATCAGGAAGAAGGTCGAGCAGGACCCCCACGAGCCGAAGCACCTGGTCAC
>JBOGVC010000168.1:0-5468 GCA_050695275.1 Actinomycetota bacterium
CTCCTCGATCGTTCGGGTCTCGGCTGGGTCGATAGCGTACGCCCCTCGACGCCCCCGCGCGGGGATTTGCACCCGGGCCGGGAGACGGACACCCATGAGGTCCAACCCGCGCACATGCCCCACCACGATGACCGCCGCGAACAGGGGTGCGAGCACACCACCGACGAGACTGACGTCCCTCTGGAACAGCAGGGCGCCGGCGCCCATCACGCAGCCGATCGACCCGAGCACCAGATCCGTCGTCGGCCGTGGGAGACGCGGCCGCAGCTCCACCACGACATAGGCGGCCGCCAGGAACGCGGCGGCCTCGACGAGGAAGCCGAGTCCGATGTTCATGGGAGTGCCGACATCATCGCAGTAACGCCCGGCGGTGGACCGGGGTTCCCTCCGGGATCCACCCGGTGCTCGGAGTGCTACTCCTCCATCTGCATGATCACCGGGGCGATCGCGACGACGTGGGCGCCCTCGTCAACGCGCATCGTGCGAACGCCCTGGCTCGACCGCCCGACCCGGCGGATCTCCCCCGCCGGCACCCGGATCACGATCCCGCTGGAGGAGATCGCGAACAGATCCTGCTCCTTGGATCCGACGAACGCCCCGGCCAGCAGCCCCGTCTTCTTCGTGATCTGATGGCCGATCACGCCCTTGCCTCCGCGCCCCTTCACGGGGTAGTCCTTCAGCGGCGAGCGCTTGCCGTACCCCTGCTGCGAGACGCTGATCATCTCCTCGCCGTCCGACGCGAGACTCAACGAGATCACCTCGTCGTCCTCGGCGAGTCGCATCCCGATCACGCCCGCGGTGGCCCGGCCCATCGGGCGAGCGAGCTGCTCCCTGAATCGGATGGCTTGACCCTTCCGCGAGACGAGGAAGACGTCGTCCTTCCCATCGGTGAGCTTCACGTCGATGAGCTCGTCGCCCGGCTTGAGGTTGATCGCGGCGAGACCCGTGCGCGCGGACTCGTACTCCGGGAGCGGCGTCTTCTTGACCATCCCCTTCTTCGTGGCGAAGAGCAGGAACCGCTTGGGGTCGTATTCCTTCAGATGCAGCACGGTGGAGACGCCCTCGTCGCCCGAGATGGCCACGCCGGGGAGGTTGGCTGCGTAGAGCCCGCGAGCGATCCGAGAGGCGTCGGGCACCTCGTGCACCTTGACCCGGTAGACCTTGCCCTTCGTCGTGAAGAACAGCAGCCAGTGGTGCGTGGTGGTGGTGAAGACGTTGGCGACCACATCCTCTTCCTTGAGGGTCGCGCCGCGCACGCCCTTGCCCCCCCGGCCCTGCCGACGGAACGTGTCGATCGGAACCCGCTTGACGTAGCCGGCTCGGCTGACGGTGATGACCACGTCCTCCTCGGCGATCAGATCCTCGATGTCGAAGGAGCCCTCGTCCGCCTTGATCTGCGTACGACGTGGATCGCCGTGCTTCTTCTTGATCTGCAGGATCTCTTCCTTGATCACCCCGCGGATCTTCTTCGGATCCTTGAGCAGGGCCTTGAGGTACTTGATCTTCGCGAGCAGCTCCTTGTGCTCCTCTTCGAGCTCGGTGCGGGCGAGCTTGGTGAGCCGGCGGAGCGGCATGTCGAGGATGTGGTTGGCCTGGATCTCCGAGAGCTTGAACTTCGACATCAGCTTGGTGCGCGCCTGCTCGGCATCCTGCGAGCCCCGGATCACCTGGATGACCTCGTCGAGGTGATCGAGGGCGATCAGGAGGCCCTGGACGATGTGGTCGCGCTCCTCGGCCTTGCGCAGGTCGAAGCGCGTGCGGCGGGTGACGACGTCGATCTGGTGATCGACGTAGTGGCCGATCATCTCGGCCAGGTTGAGCGTGCGAGGGACGCCGTCGACCAGGGCGAGCATGATCACGCCGAACGACTCCTGGAGCTGCGTGTGCTTGTAGAGCTGGTTCAGGACGACCTGGGGGTTGGCGCCGCGCTTCAGGTCGATCACGAGGCGCATCCCCGCCCGGCCCGAGGAGTGATCCTTCAGATCGGCGATCTCCTTGACCTTGCCGGACTTCACCAGCTCCGCGATCTTCTCCGCCAGGCGCGCCTTGTTCACCTGGTACGGCAGCTCGCTGACGACGATGCGGGCCCGGCCCGCGGATCCTTCCTCGACCGAGCACACCGCGCGGATCTTGATCGACCCGCGACCGGTCTCGTAGGCGTCGCGGATGCCGTCGCGACCCATGATGATCCCGCCCGTCGGGAAGTCAGGTCCCTTGACGAACTTCATCAGGTCCTTCGGCGTCGACTCCGGATGCTCCAGGTAGTGGACGACGGCGTCGATCGCCTCGCCCATGTTGTGGGGCGGGATGTTCGTCGCCATCCCCACCGCGATGCCGCCGGACCCGTTGACGAGCAGGTTCGGGAACCGTGAGGGGAGGACGAACGGCTGTTGCTCGTACCCGTCGTAGTTCGGCACGAAGTCGACGGTCTCGGCGTCGATGTCGCGGAGCATCTCCATCGCCGCCGGCGCCAGTCGGGCCTCCGTGTACCGCATCGCCGCCGGCGGATCGCCGTCGACCGAACCGAAGTTGCCGTGCGGGTCGACGAGCGGGTACCGCAGCGAGAAGTCCTGCGCCATCCGGACCAACGCGTCGTACACGGCTTCGAGGCCGTGCGGGTGGTACTTCTTCACGACCTCGCCGACCGCCCACGCGGACTTGCGGTGTGGGCGATCCGGGCGGAGCCCCGCCTCGAGCATCGACCACAGGATCCGTCGGTGGACCGGCTTCAACCCGTCTCGCACCTCGGGGAGGGCCCGCCCGACGATGACCGACATCGCGTAGTCGAGGTAGGAGCGCTGGATCTCCTCCCCGAGCTCGACCGGCTCGACCCGCCCCGCGAACAACCCCTCTTGCGCCATCGTCTCCGACTCTCTCCCCGAACCCCTACACGTCGAGGTTCTGGACGTACTTCGCGTTCAGCTCGATGAACTCCTTGCGCGACGGAACGTCCTCTCCCATCAACACCGTGAAGAGCCGGTCGGCGGTGGTCGCGTCCTCGAGCGTGACCTGCAGGAGCGTTCGCCGCTCCGGATCCATCGTGGTGTCCCAGAGTTGGTGCGCGTCCATCTCGCCCAATCCCTTGAAGCGCTGCGGATCGAGCTTCTTGCTCCCGTTGCCGTTGCCCTGCCGGAACGTGTCCCATTCGCGCTCCGTGTAGAAGTACTGCTCCTGCTTGCCCTCCTTGATGAGGTACAGGGGCGGCTGCGCGAGATACATGAAGCCGGCATCGATCAGTTGGGGCATGTGCCGGAAGAAGAACGTGAGCAGGAGCGTGCGGATGTGTGCGCCGTCCACGTCGGCGTCGGCCATCAGCACGATGCGGTGATAGCGCGCCTTGTCGAGCTCGAACTCGTCGCCGATGCCGGTACCGATCGCCGTGATCAGCGCCTGGATCTCGATGTTCTCCAGGATCTTGTGGAGCCTCGCCTTCTCGACGTTGAGGATCTTCCCCCTGATGGGGAGGATCGCCTGGGTCGCGGGATCGCGCGCCTGCTTGGCGCTCCCTCCGGCGGAGTCCCCCTCGACGATGTAGAGCTCGCACGAGGCCGGATCGCTCAGCTGGCAGTCGGCCAGTTTCCCGGGCAGGGAGCCACCCTCCAGGAACGACTTGCGCCGGGTGAGGTCGCGCGCCTGCTTGGCGGCCATCCGCGCCTTCGCCGCCGCCAGCGTCTTCTGGACGATCCGCCGCGCCTCGGTGGGGTGCTCCTCGAGCCACTCGGCCAGTTGCGCGTTCACCGTCGTCTCCACGAACGAGCGCATCGAGGCGTTCCCGAGCTTGGTCTTGGTCTGGCCCTCGAACTGCGGATCGCGGAGCTTGACCGACAGGATCGCGACGAGGCCTTCGCGCACGTCCTCACCGATGAGGTTGTCTTCCTTCTCCTTGAGGAGACCCTTGGTGCGGGCGTAGCGGTTCAACACGTTGGTGAGCGACTTCTTGAGGCCCTCTTCGTGCATGCCGCCTTCATGGGTGTTGATCGTGTTCGCGAACGAGTACACGGACTCCGAATACCCCGACATCCACTGCAACGCGAGCTCGACCTCCGCGTCCTCGGCCTTGTCGCCGATCGCGATCACACGGGTGATCGCATCCTTCCCGGTGGCCAGGTGCTTCACGAAGTCGACGAGCCCACCGTTGTAGCGGTACACGTCCTTGTGGGCAGGCTTCTCGCGCTCGTCGATCAACTGGATCTCGAGCCCCGCGTTCAGGAACGCCAGCTCACGGAGACGGTCGGTGAGCTCCGAACGCTTGAACTCGATCTCCTCGGTGAAGATCTCGGCGTCGGGCCAGAACCGGATCGACGTGCCCGTCTTCTTGGAGGCCCTGCCCTTCACGAGCTTCGTCGTGGAGCGCCCGCGCGCGTAGGACTGGCTCCACGAGAACCCGTCGCGCTGGACCTCCGCGGTCATCTTGGACGACAGGGCGTTCACCACCGAAACGCCCACGCCGTGGAGGCCGCCGGAGATGCTGTAGCCGCCGCCGCCGAACTTCCCGCCGGCGTTCAGAGTCGTGAGCGCGACCTCGACGGCGGGCCGTCGGTCCTTCGCTTTCGGGATCGGCTTGACCGGGATCCCGGCGCCGTCGTCGTGCACCGACACGCTGTCATCGGCATGGATCGTGACGACGATCTTGGTGGCGCGGCCCGCCATCGCCTCGTCCACCGCGTTGTCGACGACCTCGTAGACGAGGTGATGCATGCCGCGTGAGCTGGTGGTGCCGATGTACATCCCCGGGCGGAGCCTGACGTGCTCGACGCCCTCGAGGACCTGGATGTTATGCGCGTCGTAGGTGTCTCTCTTCACCTTCGCGGTGGCCAATCGTCCTCCCGTCGGTGCCCCGCGCAGGCCGCCCCACGCATCGCTGCCGGGGGCGTGCGCGGGGCCGTCGCACGAACCCTGAGATTCTACCAATCAGGGGTGACGGAAACGGCGTTTCGGCTCGCCGAAATCGCCCTTCTACCTGCGGTTTCGCACGATGATCCGGATCGCGGTGATCTGGTTGTCGCCGAGCGCCTCGTCGGCCCGGCGGCGGATCTCCTCGTGCAGGAATCGGGCTTGGGCGCCCCACGGCCCCGACGTCGCGGTGACCGTCAGGACACCCCCCTCGAGGGCCGCCGGCGCGGTCTCCGACGCCAGCCGTTCGCCGACGATCGACGTCCACGCTGCAGCGAGCTGGGCCACCGGCATGCCCCGCGCGAAGACCTGCTCGGACAGGAGGTTGTCGATCACCTCGCCGAGCTCGACCCCGTCCTTGCTCGGCTCGTCTGCGCGCCGCGGGAAGCCCTTCGCGCTCGGCATCAGCCCCGCACCGCCACGGTTCCACCCGCCACGTCCCACACCGAGGACGAGGCGGGCGGCACGTCGGCCTCGTCCGCCACGCTGATCACGACCTGCCCTCCCCTGTCCGCCAGGCGCTGGGCGATCCGGTCGCGGCGATCGGGGTCGAGGGCACTGAAGGGGTCGTCGAC
>JBOGVC010000169.1:0-12178 GCA_050695275.1 Actinomycetota bacterium
GTATTCACCCGCCGCCATCGAGAACGCGCCCGCGAGGAGTCCCGCGATCCCCGCGATGACCACCACGTCACGATCCACGCCGGATCCGGCGACGCCGAAGATCAGGGACAGGTTCGAGACGAGGCCGTCGTTCATCCCGAAGATCGCGGCCCGAAGGGCACCGGACCTGCTGCTCGCGACGTCCTGCTCGACTCCGACGGGACCGGGATGCGGCGTGATCCGCGAGCCGGTGCTCCCCCGGAGGCGGTCGAGCATGCGCACCCGTCGTTGACCCGGCGCCCGTTCGGTCATCCTTCCCACACGGTAGACCGTGGAGGGCGCCGACCCCCCATACCGGTCGCGACGAGGCGCCTTAGAATCCCCGGGCGGCCGGGACTGCCCGGTCGAGGACGACGGCCAGCACGACCAGAAGGGAGCGGGATGCCGAACGGGCTCACCCGACTCACCGAGCCGATGGTGCGCGAGGACGGCGAGCTGCGCGTCGCGACCTGGGAGGAGGCCCTCGACAGGGCCGCCGACGGGTTGCGGGCCGCCGCCGAGCGCCACGGCGGCACCGGAGTCGGCCTGTTCAGCTGCTCGAAGGCCACGAACGAGATGAACTTCGCAGCGCAGAAGTTCTTCCGTCAGGCCCTCGGCAGCAACAACATCGACAGCTGCAACCGCACCTGACACGCACCGAGCGTGGTCGGTCTGGCCACGGTCTTCGGTGCCGGAGGCGGTACCAGCTCATACCAGGAGGTCGAGCACACCGATCTCATGCTGCTCTGGGGCTCGAACGCCCGAGCGGCCCACCCGATCTACTTCCACCATGTCCTGAAGGGGATCCGGAACGGCATGCGACTGATCGTCGTCGACCCGCGCCGCACCGAATCCGCCGAGTGGGGGGATCTGTGGCTCGGGCTGGACGTCGGGACCGACATCGCGCTCTCGAACACGATGGCCCGGGAGATCATCGTGAACGACCTACACCACCGCGCGTTCATCGAGCTCGCGACGACGGACTTCGAGGACTACGCGTCCTCCGTGATGGACTGGACGCTCGAGCGGGGCGCGGAGGTCACCGGGATCCCGGCGGAGGTGATCCGCGAGGTTGCGCACGCCTACGCGAAGGCCGATCGCGCCATGATCTGCTGGACCCTCGGGATCACGGAGCACCACAACGCCGCCGACAACGTGCTGGCGCTGATCAATCTCGGGCTGCTGACGGGTCATGTCGGGACCTACGGATCGGGGTTGAACCCGCTGCGCGGCCAGAACAACGTCCAGGGCGGCGGCGACATGGGCGCGATCCCTCACCACCTGACCGGATTCCAAGAGGTCGAGAACGATGCCGTACGGACCCGGTTCGAGCAGGAGTGGGGGGCGACGATCAACCCGAAGAAGGGATTGCATCTCTCCCAGATGTTCGAGGCGATGGAGGAGGGCGAGCTCTCGGCGCTGTACGTGATCGGAGAGAATCCGGCCGCCTCCGAGGCCGACAACCAGCGCACGCACAAGCTCCTGGTGAACCTCGACATCCTCATCGTCCAGGACATCTTCCTGACGCACACCGCGAAGATGGCCGACGTGGTGCTGCCCGCCGCGAACTCGGCGTTCGAATCCGAGGGAACCGTCACCAACAGCGAACGCCGCGTGCAGCGGGTCCGACCCGCCCTCGTGCCGCCCGGGAACGCGAAGGACGACATCTGGATCATCGGGGAGCTCGCGAAGCGCCTGGGACACGACTGGGGCGACCCATCGGCCCACGACGTGTGGGAGGAGGTCCGGCGACTCTCGCCGATGCACGCCGGCATGGCGTGGGAGCGGCTCGAGGAGCTCGGCGGGCTCCAGTGGCCGTGCCCGGACGACGAGCACCCCGGGACGATGTTCCTCCACGGGCGGCTGTGGTCCGAGGATCCGGCCGAGCAGGGGAGGAAGGCGCCGTTCTCCGTCGTGCTCTACGAGCCGCCTGTCGACGAGCTCGACGAGGACTATCCGTTCCGGCTCACCACCGGCCGCCGGCTGGACTCGTACAACACGGGCGTGCAGACGGGCGAGTACACCTCGCCGCTGCGTCGCGAGGAGACGCTGGACATCTCCCCGGAGGACGCGGAGCAGCTCGGTCTCCGCGAAGGGGAGCGGGTCCGAGTCTCGTCTCGACGTGGCGAGGTCATGGCGCCGGTCCGGTTCGCGCTGGGCCTGCGGCCCGGCCTCCTGTTCATGACGCTGCACTTCCCGGACCAGGTGGACGTGAACAACCTCACGATCGACGCCTGGGACCCGAAGTCGGGGACGGCGGAGTTCAAGGCGACCGCGGTCCGCGTGGAGAAGCTGGAGGAACCGGCCGTCGCGTCCGGCGGGGGCGGCGGCGAGTGACGGCGTCGGAGGTGACGTGGACCTTCACCTGATGGACGCGGAACCGTCGACGGCGGAGCGATCGGCGATCGACGGGCTGCTGGGACCGCCGGAGACCGGTTGGGTAGGGGGCATCGAGCGGAGCGCGCGTGATCTTCGGGTCGTCCGCGCCGGTCGCGAAGCGCGCGAGCAGCGGCACCTGCTGCTCCCGGCCCTGCACGCGCTCCAAGCGGGGGTCGGGTGGATCAGCCGCGGAGGGCTGAACTACGTCTGCCAGCGGCTCTCCGTCCCGCCGGCCGAGGCCTACGGCGTAGCGACGTTCTACGCGATGTTCAGCGTCGAGGAGCGGCCCGCCAACGTTGTCCACGTGTGCGACGACCTTGCCTGCCGGGGATCCGGCGGCCTCGCCCTCTGCGAGGAGCTCGCGCGTGACGCGGGGCCGGAAGGCGCCGACGCCGGCGGCTGGACGTGGGTCCGATCGCCGTGCCTCGGCATGTGCGAGCAGGCCCCGGCCGTCTTCGCGCAGCGCGCGGGGCGGCCCGAGGTCGCCCTCGGGGGCGCGACGCGCGCGACCGTGGACGGGATCGTCGCGGCGGACTCCGCGGTGGTCTGCGCCGGCGGGGTGGGAGCCCCGCAGACGGCGGATGCGGCGTCGCGAGACGGCCTGCGGCTGCTCCGGCGGGCCGGCGTCGTCGACCCCACGTCGATCGACGACTACCGCGCGCACGGGGGGTACGGGGCGCTCCGCGCGGCGCACGAGATGGGTCCGGGCGGCGTGATCGAGGCGGTGACCGAGGCGAAGCTCCTCGGTCGCGGCGGCGCCGCGTTCCCGACAGGTGTGAAGTGGCAGGCCGTCTCCACCCAGCCCGCGGGGCCCCGCTACGTGGTCTGCAACGCCGACGAGTCCGAGCCGGGCACGTTCAAGGACCGTGTGGTGATGGAGCAGGATCCGTTCGCCGTCGTGGAGGCGCTCACGATCGCCGGGTTCGCCTGCGGTGCGGAACGGGGTTTCTTGTACGTCCGGGGCGAGTACCCGCTCGCCACCGAGCGGTTGGAGCACGCGATCGGAGAGGCGCGGCGGCATGGGTTCCTCGGCGAGGACGTGATGGGCAGCGGCACGGCCTTCGACATCGAGCTCCGCCGCGGAGCCGGGGCCTACATCTGCGGGGAGGAGACCGCCCTGTTCAACTCGCTCGAGGGGAAGCGCGGAGAGCCACGGAACAAGCCGCCCTTCCCGGTCACGTTCGGCGTGTTCGGCAAGCCGACGGCGATCAACAACGTCGAGACCCTGATCAACGTCCTCGAGATCCTCCGCATCGGGGCCGCCGCCTACGCTGCGATCGGCACCGAGGGTTCCACCGGGCCCCGGCTGTTCTGTCTCTCCGGCGCGGTCCAGCGGCCCGGCGTCTACGAAGTCGATCACGGGGCCGCCGTCCGGGACCTGATCGCCTTGGCGGGCGGTGTTCGCCAGGGGAGCGACGTGAAAGCGATCCTGCTCGGCGGCGCGGCCGGCGGGTTCGTGGGCCCCGACATGCTCGACGCGAGACTCACGTTCGAGGACGCACGGGAGGGTGGCTACACGCTCGGCTCCGGCGTGATCATGGTCTTCGACGAACGCGCGAACCTGGTCGACCTGTGCCTGCGGATCGCACGGTTCTTCCGTGACGAGAGCTGTGGGCAATGCGTGCCGTGCCGGGTGGGAACCGTGCGGCAGGAGGAGGCGCTCCATCGACTCGTGGCGGGCACCCCGATCGGCTCCGCCCGGGACGAGCTCGCCCTGATCGACGAGGTGGCCCGGGTGATGCGGGACGCGTCGATCTGTGGCCTCGGACAGACGGCGGCCAACGCCGTCCAATCGGCGATCTCCAAGCTGGGCGTCTTCGACGGGGGTGCCGCATGAGCAAGGCGGTGCCGCTCGACCCGCCCCGGCGACTCATCGACCTGGAGATCGACGGTCGCACGACGCGGGTCCCCGAAGGAGCGACGATCCTGGACGCCTGCCGGGAGGAGGGCGTGGACACGCCCACGATGTGCTACGCGGGCAACCTCACGCCGGTCAACGCCTGCAGGGTCTGCATGGTGGAGGTGGAGGGTTCGCGCGTGCTGGTCCCGGCGTGTTCCCGGCCCGTCGAGGACGGGATGAAGGTGCGGACCGACACCGAGCGCGTGCGCCATTCGCGGAAGCTCGTGATGGAGTTCCTGGCCTCGAGCGTGGACACGGGTCTCGCCTCCACCGACTGGCTCCGATGGATGGGGGAGTACGGAGCGGATCCGTCGCGCTACGGCGAGGCGATGCCGGCGTCCGAGAGCGGTGAACGGGACGAGCGGTGGGCGGGACACCACCACGACCCGGACCCGGCGGTCGCGGAGACCGTGGCGCAGCCCGTGAAGGTGGACAACGACCTCTACGTCCGTGACTACGAGCGGTGCGTCCTCTGCTACAAGTGCGTCGAGGCGTGCGGGGTCGACGCCCAGAACACGTTCGCGATCGCCGTGGCCGGTCGGGGCTTCGACGCGAGGATCTCCACGGAGTTCGCCGTACCGCTGGATGAGTCCGCCTGCGTCTACTGCGGGAACTGCATCGGCGTCTGTCCGACCGGCGCCCTGATGTTCACGTCCGAGCACGACATGCGGGCGGCGGACACCTGGGACGAGGACGCGCAGACCGTCACGAACACGATCTGTCCGTACTGCGGCGTGGGATGCGAGCTGGAGGTGCACGTCCAGGACAACGAGATCGTCAAGGTGACGTCGCCGGAGGACCACTCCGTGACGAACGGCCACCTCTGCATCAAGGGGCGGTTCGGGTTCGCGTACGTGCAGAGTCGGAGGGGTCGCGACGACCGACGACCGAGATAGCGTCGCCGGGATCGTGCTGGCGGGGGGACGGTCCCGCCGGTTCGGCCGCGACAAGCTCGCCGAAGAGATCGATGGTCGCCCGTTGCTCCACCATCCGGTCCTCCGACTCCTCGACGTCTGCGATCGCGTCGTGGTGGTGATCGGCGTGGATACGGAGGAGCCGGCGATGCCCGCCGGCGCCTCCGTCACCTTCGCGCGCGACGCGACCGCCGACGAGGGGCCGCTGCGTGGGCTGGCCGCGGGGCTCGAAGTCGTCGATTCGACGTGGGCGGTCGTCGCGGGCGGCGACATGCCGGACCTCCAACCGACCGTCCTCCGGGAGCTGCTGCGGGCAGCCTGGGAGACCGCCGCGGTCGCCGTCGTGCTCTCCGACGGCGGGGACGCCCGGCCGCTCCCGTGCGTCGTGAGGGCCGAGCCGGCGGCGGATGCCGTCGCGGTTCTCCTCGGGAGCGGACGGCGACGGCTCCGAGACCTCCACTCGGCCGTGAGGACCGTCGTGGTGGACGAGCCCTCGTGGACCGCCCTCGACCCGGAGCGTCGGACCCTCGTGGACATCGACGAGCAGGCCGACGTCGAGCGCGCGCCCCGCCGGTAGGCTCGTCCGGTGCCGCACGAGCCGTTCACGCTCGGATCCCTCGAGGTGGTGCCCCTGTGCGACGGATGGGCGCCGTTGCCCCTCGACGACGAGGCGCCCGGGCAGGAGGTCGACTGGGAGGAAGAACGATCCCGCTTCCCGTGGGCGTTCCCGCCGGACGACCCGAAGAGCTGGGCGTGGCACGTTCACTCCTTCCTGATCCGCCATCCGGACGGACCGGTGCTCGTCGACACGGGGATCGGCGACCTCGGCCGGCCGCCCTACGACGTGGCGGGGCGCCTGGAGGAGGAGCTCGCCACGATCGCGGTCTCCCCGGAACACGTGCGGCACGTGATCCTCACGCACCTCCACGGCGACCATGCGGGCGCTCCTGCTCTCCCTGACGGGCGCCCGCGCTTCCCGAACGCCCGGTATCACGTCCACCCAGACGACTGGGCGTTCTTCGGCACGCATCGCACGCCCGACGATCTCACCGGTCGTTTCGCGATGGCGGGCCTTGCGGAGGCCGGCCTGATCGACTTCGACCCCTCGGACCACGAGATCGTGCCGGGGCTGTTCGTGCGACACGCTCCCGGGCACACGCCGGGACACCGCGTGATCCAGGTGGAGGACGGTGACGCCACCCTGCTCCTGATGGGCGACCTCCTCCACACCACGCCGCAGGTGGCGCACCCGACGTGGGCGTCGAACCACGACGAGGATCCCGAGCTCGCGGCGGAGCATCGCGCGCTCTGGATCGACGCCGCGGACCGCGAAGGGTGGGCGGTCTGCGTCGGGCACTTCGGCCGCCCCTTCGGGCACGTGGCGGCGGCCGGCTGGTCCCCGGCCTGAGCGTCCGCGGCTACGGCTCCCGGCTCGCCTCCAGCTCGTCGAGTCGCTCCGTGGCCAGTCCGTGGGCGGCCTCCGACGCCGCATCGTGACCGGTGATGGCCCGGAGGAACTCGTCGCGGTCCAGCGCCAGGAGCTTGCTCTCGGTCGTGGCCACCACGGTCGCGGTGCGCGGAACGTCGCGGATCAGGGCGATCTCCCCGAACGACCCGCCCGGCCCCAGCGTCGTGACCCGGCGGCCGCCCTCGAGGACGTCCACGGCGCCCTGGACGATCGCGTAGAAGCGATCGCCCGCGTCGCCCTGCCTGATCACCACGGTTCCCTCGCGCACCGAGATCGGGATGAGGTTCCTGGCGAGACGCTCGAGCATCGGCGCGGGGAGCGGCGCGAAGAGCCGCGTCGAGCGCAGGAGCGCCATCTCCTCCGAGGGGATCCGGATCCCGACGTCGAGCGCGATGAGGGCCCGGCGACCCAGCACGGCCACGCACGGGAGGAGCACACCGGCGATCAGCAACGTCCACCCGGGACCGAGCGCCACGATGATGAGCGACGCCACGAAGGAGCCGATCCCTTCGCCGGCCATGTAGAGCGACTCGAGGACCCCGAACGCGCGTGACAGCTGCTTGTCCGGGATCAGGCGCTGGAGCATGACCCGCCCGTTGACGTCGGCGAGCGCGCCACCGGCCCCACTCATGGCCAGGAAGACCCCCGCCAACGGCGGGTGCGTCGAGATCCCGGCGATCGAGAGTCCGCTCCACGCGACCCCCCACCGGAACGATCGGGACGATCGCCACCGTGCCGCGACGCCGACCGCGAGCATCGCCCCCACGACGGCGCCGACGCCGATCGAGGCGGTGAGGAAGCCGACGCCCGCGTCGCCCGTACCGATGACGTCGAAGGCGAGGACCACGATCAACACGTCGACGAACCCGAGCTGGACCATCGCGAGCCCCATCGTCGCGACCAGGAGCAGCGATCGGCGATCGCGCGCCACCGCCCGGACGCCGTCGACGGCATCGGAGGCGACGACCCGGACGCCGGAGGTGCCGCCGTCGTGGGCAGGTTCGGTGCGGACCCGGATCGACGCCACGCTCACGGTGCCCAGGAAGAGCATCGCGGCGAGAACGGCATCCACCACACCCGAGCCCGAGAGGGAACCCGGCGCCAGGCCCATCAGTCCGCCCGCGAGGAGCGGGCCGAGCAGGATGCTGAAGCTCTCCAGGAGGCTGCTCGCCGCGTAGGCGCTCGAGAGCTCCTCCGGCGTGCGGGCCAGGCGCGGCAGGAGGGAGGCATGCGTGGGACGGACGAGCGTGAGCACCCACCCCGCGGTCGTGCCGGCCGCGTAGACGAGCGGGGCCGGCGCGTCGATGAGGAGCGCGACGGCGGCCAGCATCGTCATCCCGCTGAGCGCAGCGTAGGAGTACACCAGCACCCGCTCGCGGCGATGACGATCCCCGAGCACGGATCCGACGGGGGCGATCAGTGCGGCGGGGATCAGCTGCAAGAGGCTCACCAGCCCGACCATGACGCTCCCGCCGTCCTCGTAGGCGTACACGATCAGCGCGATGAACGCCGCCCATTCGGTGATCGTGAACGCGAGATACGCCGCCAGCGCCTTGGCGATGTCGGGCGACCGGAACGACCGACCGAGCGCTGCGAACGAGGTCCGGACGTCGCTCAGGACCCGCTCTACCGTGGATCCGTTCTCCGGCCGGTCCTCCTTCACGAGGGCAGGAGTCTAGGCCAGGTCGTCCGAGCCCGCGTTGGGCTACAGTCGCTCCCGAAGAGCGGGCGCCCCGCGCATCTGCCCGCGCATCACATCACCCTCTCCTGAAAGGACCTCGGCCATGCCGCGTCGTGTCCTGATCATGGGAGCCGCGGGCCGCGACTTCCACAATTTCAATGTCGTCTTCCGCGACGACCCCACAACCGAGGTCGTCGCGTTCACCGCGACGCAGATCCCGTACATCGATGACCGAACCTACCCCGCCGAGCTCGCCGGCGAGCACTATCCGGACGGCATCCGGATCCACGAGGAGGACGAGCTCTCGCGCCTGATCCGTCAGCTCCAGGTGGACGACGTGGTCTTCGCCTACTCCGACGTCTCGCACGAGTACGTGATGCACAAAGCGAGCGAGGCGCTCGCCGCCGGCGCGAACTTCCAGCTGCTGGGGCCGGACGCCACGATGCTGAAGCCGGCCGTCCCCACGGTGGCGGTGACGGCCGTCCGCACCGGCGTGGGGAAGTCGCAGACGACCCGCGCGGTTGCCGCGACCCTGAAGGAGGCCGGCAAGAAGGTGGTCGCGGTACGCCACCCGATGCCGTACGGCGACCTCACGGCCCAGCGTGTCCAACGGTTCGCCGAGCTCGCGGATCTCGATCGCCATCACTGCACGATCGAGGAGCGAGAGGAGTACGAGCCGCACATCACGACCGGGACCGTGATCTACGCGGGTGTCGACTACGCGGCGATCCTCGAGCAGGCACAGGCCGAGGGGGACGTGCTCCTGTGGGACGGGGGCAACAACGACCTCCCGTTCTACCTGCCGGACGTCCACATCGCGCTGGTCGACCCCCTGCGGGTCGGCCACGAGACCAGGTATCACCCCGGCGAGGCGAACCTCCGTCGGGCGGACGTGATCCTCATCAACAAGATGGATTCGTCGACGCCGGACCAGGTCGCCCAGCTCGAGGAGACGATCGCCCAGACCAATCCGACGGCCACCGTGGTGAAGGCGAACTCGAAGGTGACGGTGGACGACCCCGATGCGATCGCCGGGAAACGGGTGCTCGTGATCGAAGACGGTCCCACGCTCACGCACGGGGAGATGAAGATCGGGGCCGGCGTGGTGGCGGCGCAGCGCTCGGGGGCCGCCGAGATCGTGGATCCGCGGCCGTGGGCGGTGGGGACGATCGCCGAGACATTCGACAAGTACGACGTCGGAGCGGTCCTGCCCGCGATGGGCTACAGCCAAGGTCAGCTCGACGAGATGGCGAAGATCATCGACGCGGCGGACGCCGACCTCGTCGTGATCGGCACGCCGATCGACCTCCGCCACGTGATCGAGATCAGCAAGCCCGCGGTCCGGGTCCGCTACGACCTCGACGTCCTTCCGGATTCCCCGCAGCTGCTCGACGTGCTGCGGCCGGTGGTGTAGCAGACTCCGCTCCGAGCGGAGCCGGAAGGGAGCCGTCGTACATGGAACGCGTCGTCGTCGCGCTCGGCGGCAACGCGCTGCTCCGGCGCGGCGCGGATGACACGTTCGAGGAGCTGTACAAGGCGGCCCGCGCGGCCGCGGAGCGGATCGCCGAGATCGCGGCCGAGGGGTGGGAGGTCGTCGTCACCCACGGCAACGGCCCTCAGGTGGGGCGCATCCTGATCCAACAAGAGGCCGCGGCCAAGACGGTGTCGCCGATGCCGCTCGACGTCTGCGGTGCCGAGAGTCAGGGGCTGATCGGCTACCTGCTCCAGGTGACGATCGGGGACGTGTTCTTCGAGCGAGGCATGGAGCGTCCGGTCGCGACGGTGCTCACGCTCACGCGGGTTCGACCCCAGGACCCCGCCTTCCGGAAGCCCTCGAAGTTCATCGGCCCCTTCTACACCTCCGCGCAGGCGCGCAGGATGGAGGAGCAGCGCCAGTGGGTGATGAAGGAGGACCCGCACGGTGGGTGGCGCCGGGTCGTGCCGTCCCCGCGTCCCTACTCGATCGTCGAGACGCCGATCGTGAAGCGATTGGTCGCCGACGGGGTGATCGTGATCGCCGGCGGCGGGGGAGGGGTGCCCGTGATCGAGAAAGGACCGCGCCTGATCGGCAAAGAGGGCGTGGTGGACAAGGACCTGGCGGCCGCGATCCTCGCCGCCGAGGTGGAGGCGAGCACGCTGCTGATCCTCACCGACGTGCCGAAGGTCCAGCGAGGGTTCGGCACGCTCTACCCGGAGGCGATCGATCGCATGACCGCGGACGAGGCCGCGGACCTGTTGAAGCGAGGCGAGTTCGGCGCCGGCTCGATGGGACCGAAGGTGCAGGCCGCCGTCGACTTCCTCGAGGCCGGCGGGAGCCGCGTGATGATCGGTGATCTCGACGAAGCGCCGGCGGTGCTCCGCGGCGAGGCGGGCACCGAGATCGTCCCGTCGTGAACGGGGGCACGCTCCGCGTCGCCACCTGGAACGTTCACGGACTGCGTGGCGGCGTGGAGGAGATCGCAGGAGTGCTCCGCGCCGAGAGGATCGACATCGTGCTGCTCCAGGAGTCCGGCCCCCGTCGTCGCCTCCGTGCACTCGGCGAGACCCTCGGCATGGTGGTGTGTGCGGACCCGTGGGCGTTCCCACGGCGAAGGGTCCAGAACGCGGTCCTCGTCCGCCGAGCGCTGGCCACCACCGTCTCCCACCGTCTCCGCCGGTTCTCAGGGGGCTCGCTCCTGTATCCCCGGGGAATGTTGGTCGCCGAGGTGGGCGAGCGCGTCTCGGTGCTGTCCGTGCACCTCGGCCTCAGCGTGAGCGAACGCGCGCGTCACGTCGACCAGATGGGGGCGATGCTCGAGGGATCCTCCGGCAGCTTCGTGGTGGGAGGAGACCTGAACGCCCTCCCGGGCGACCCGGCTCCCTCCTCGCTCTCCGGGGTGGCCTCGGACTGCTGGGAGGCCGTCGGCGATGGTGCCGGCGCGACGTTCCCCTCGCACGCGCCCACGGCGCGGATCGACTATCTGTTCGCGGGGCGAGCGTTCCGGCCGCTCCGAGCCTGGACCGCGGGGGGCACCGCCTCCGACCATCTGATGGTCGTGGCGGAGATCGCGCTCAGAGAGAGTGGGGCGGACGAGGCGAGCGTCCGGGGTTCCTGAAGAGCTGGATCCCCATGTACAGCCCGAAGAGGGTCACCGCTACGACCAGGAACGACAGGAGTCCCAGGAAGAACCACTCGAGGAACCCGTTGATCGCCAGCACGTCCGCATCCTACCGACCGGTGTCGGAGGAGCGCTTCGGTAGGGTGGCGCGATGCGCCTCGGGATCCTCACCGGCGGAGGCGATTGCCCCGGTCTGAACGCGGTGATCCGGGCGGTGGTCCGACGCGGCATCCGCGCGCACGGCATGGAGTTCGTGGGCTTCCACGACGGCTGGCACGGCGTGCTCGACGATGAGAGCCAGCCCCTCGGGATCGCCGACACCACCGGCATCCTGCCTCGCGGGGGAACCATCCTCGGCTCCTCCGGGGCCAACCCGTACCGGCTCGAGGACGGGCCGGCCAGGGTCCTGACGAGGATCGCGGAACACGAGCTCGACGGCCTCGTGGTGATCGGCGGCGAGGGGACGCTCGGTGCGGCGGCCCGGCTCACCGATGAGGGCGTCCGGATCGTGGGGATCCCGAAGACGATCGACAACGATCTCGCGGGGACCGACGTCACGGTGGGGTTCCACACCGCCGTCCAGGTCGCGACCGACGCGATCGACCGGCTGCACTCGACCGCGGAGAGCCACGACCGGGTCATGCTCGTCGAGGTGATGGGCCGGCACTCCGGCTGGATCGCGGTGTACGCGGGGATGGCCGGAGGCGCGGACGCGATCCT
>JBOGVC010000170.1:0-5070 GCA_050695275.1 Actinomycetota bacterium
AATGCCTCCCGCGCACGCTCGCTCGGTTGACCCCTCCGGCCCGCGTTCGGTACGTTCGAATGCAACCGCGACGACCTGGAGGGAGCATCATGAACAAGGGCGGCTTGGTCACCGAGGTATCGAAGAAGACCGGCCTGAGCAAGGCGGAGGTCGGCCGCGTGATCGACGCGGCGATCAACACGGTCCGCGAAACGGTGGTGGAGGGCGATCGCGTCACCCTCGCGGACTTCGGCACGTTCGAGCGGAAGCATCGCAATCGTCGGATCGCCCGCAACCCGCGGCAGCCCGATGTCCCCATCGTGGTTCCCGAGCGCGACCTCCCAGCGTTCACGCCGGGCAAGGAGTTCCGCCACCAGGTTCTGGGCAACAACTCCGGCTAGGGCGACGCGGTCATTCCCAGGTCACGATGCGCAGGGATCGAGCGACCGTCGCCCCGTCTCGCTCCTCCGTCTCGAACTTGACCCGCTGACCGATCCGTAGCGTGAGGATCCCCGACGCATCGAGTGAGTCCGCGTCGATCACGACCTCCGCGCGGTCATCGGTGAGCAGCACGCCTGTGCGACCCTCCTCGTCGAAGTCTTTGATCGTCCCCTGATCCACGCTCGCTCCTGTCAGGTCCGTGTCGCCAGCCTGCCGGCGAGATCCATGTCCCTGCACACGTCCAGCGTGCGCCCCGGGCGCCGGGTCTCGAGCACCGTGAGGATATCGCCCGGCTCGTCCACGTCGAAGGACAGCTCTTCCCGCTCGACGACGGCTGTGGGCAGGCCGCGTTCGGCGGCCGTTTGGAGATGCCGTCGGAACGAATCCGGACCGAAGCGGCTGGGGATGGCTCCGGGGGGCCTCCGGAGCAGGAGGTTCGTGCCACGTTCGTCCGAAGAGGGGGCGATCACCACGGGACCGAGGGTGTGGAGCGCTGCTCGCAACGCCCCGGGGGTCACGAGCGGTGTGTCGGCCAGGAGGATCGCGAGCGCCTCGGTGGACCGGGCCGCCGCCTCCGCCTCGATCTGGAGCGTCGCGGAGCGGAGTGTCGGTCGAAGCTCCGAGATCCCGTGCGCCCCGCGGGCCAGGGCGATCTCCAGGACACTCTCGTCGGAGGACACGACCCACGTCTCCCAGCCGTCGACGGCCAGCGTGGCGTCCATGACGTCTTCGAACATCGCCAGGGCGAGCGCACCCCGCTCGAGCGGAGCGAGGAGCGAGGACAGCCGGGACTTCGCGTGGCCCAGGGACTTCACGGGGAGGGCGATCGCGCGCACGGGCTCGCCAGCCTAGCCGAGCCCTCGCGGTACCCTCACGGCGCCCGAGCGAGGAGGGACAGCAACGGAACCCTGGTATCACATCGCCAGAACGGTGGCGCTCCCGCCGCTCCGATTCTGGTTCCACCTGTCGTACGAGCATCTGGATCGCATCCCCAGGAGCGGACCGGCGATCGTCGCGTGCAACCACATCTCCTACTTGGATCCTCTGACGAACGGAGATGCGGTCGTGCGCGCCCACCGCCGCCCGCGGTTCCTCGCGAAGGAGGATCTGTTCAAGATCCCCATCGTGGGGCGCGCGCTCCGCGGAGCCGGCCAGATCCCGGTCTCGCGGGGAACGCGCGACCGTTCCTCCCTGGACCTGGCGATCGCGGCGCTCGATCGTGGCGAGTTGATCGTCGTCTACCCGGAGGGCACGGTCACGAAGCGCGACGACGGATTGCCGATGGAGGGCAAGACGGGGCTCGTCCGGGTGGCGCTCGCGAGCGGCGTGCCGATCATCCCGATGGCCAGCTGGGGATCCCGCGCCGTGTGGCAGAAGTCGGGCCGGGGATCGGTGAAGTTCGGCCGGCCGATCTGGACCACGGTCGGCGAGCCGATCGCGCTCCCCCCCGAACCGGACGGAGGGCAGGTCGAGCTGCGTGCGCTCACCGCGCAGGTGATGGACGCGATCACCCGGCTCGCGGTCGATCTCCGTGACCGCTATCCGCGACGATGGACGAAGTAGGCTGCCCGCCATGAGCGACCCGGGGAAGCGGCGCCGGTTCCAGACGCGCACCGTGCACCCCCACCGGCCGGCCCTGCCCGAGCAGCCGTCGAGCAGCGTGCCGATCTTCCAGTCCTCGACGTTCCGGTTCGACACCAACGAGGAGTTCGCGCGTGCGATCCGTTTCGACGGTCCGGGCTACGTGTACTCGCGCGGGTACGGGAACCCCACCGTCGACGCGTTCCAATCCGCGATGGCCGATCTCGAAGATGCGGAGTCCGCGATCGGATTCGCCTCCGGCATGGCGGCCATCTCTTCGCTCTTCCTGACCGTCGCGAGCGCGGGTTCGCGGATCGTGGCCGGCACGGCGCTCTACGGGGGCACCGTGTCGATGCTGCATCACGTGCTGCCTCGCTTCGGGATCGAGACGACGTTCGTCGATCCCACGGACCTCGACCAGGTGCGTGACGCTCTCCCCGGCGCCGATCTCTTCTACTGCGAGACGATCGTGAACCCCACGACCACGGTCCCGGACCTGGCGGCGCTCGCCGAGCTGTGCCGGGAGGTGGGTGTCCTCTCCGCCGTCGACAACACGTTCGCGTCGCCGTACCTCTGCACCCCGATCGCCCTCGGCTTCGACGTGGTGCTGCATTCCGCGACGAAGTACATCGGCGGCCACGCGGACCTGATCGGCGGGGTCGCGTGCACGAACGAGGACCTCTTCCGGAGGCTGCGCGCCACCGTGATCGACCTCGGAGGGAGCATGCCGCCCCTCGAGGCCTGGCTGTGTCTGCGCGGCCTCTCGACCCTCGGACTGCGGCTGGACCACCACTGTGCGTCCGCGGGAAGGCTGGCCGAAGCGCTGGCCACCCATCCCTCCGTCGAGCGTGTCCACTACCCCGGTCTCGCCTCGCATCCGCAACACGAGATCGCCGCGCGACAGCTGCGCGGGTTCGGAGGCACGCTGGCCTTCGAGGTGGCGGGCGGCCTGGAAGCCGGCAGCCGGGTCGCGGAGGCGCTGGAGCTCGGCTGGATCGGCGGGAGCCTGGGCAGCGTGATGACCCTGGTCGCGCACCCCGCCTCCACCACCCACCGGCAGGTCGATCGCGACGCACGGCGGTCGGCCGGGATCGTCGACGGGCTCCTGCGGGTGGCCGTCGGGCTGGAGGACCCCGACGACCTGATCGAGGACTTCACCCGGGCCCTCGACAAGGCATGACGCGTCGCCGCGTCGCCGTCCTGTTCGGCGGTCGCTCGGCCGAGCACGAGGTGTCGTGCCTGTCCGCTCGTTCGGTGATCGATGCGCTCGATCCGGAGCGCACCGAGGTGATCCCGATCGGGATCACCCGCGAGGGCCGCTGGCATCGCGTGGCGGGCCCGCCCGCGCTCCCGTCCGAGACCGGACGGATGCCCGAGGTCACCGACGGCAGCGGCGGTGCGGTGGAGCTCGCCGCCGAAGGAACCTCGGCCGAGATCGTCGGCGCCGACGGCTCGCGCGAGCCGATCGACGTCGTCTTCCCCGTGCTCCACGGGCCGTACGGCGAGGACGGCACGGTGCAGGGTCTCCTCGAGCTCGCCGGCGTTCCGTACGTGGGTGCCGGCGTCCTGGGATCCGCGCTCGGGATGGACAAGGAGGTGCAGAAGCGATTGTTCGTCGCGGCGGGACTCCCGGTCGGCCCGTACGTGGCCGTGCGGGAGTCCGTGTGGGTCGACGATCCCGAGACGACCGAGGCGGCCGCCGAGGCTCTCGGCTACCCCCTCTTCACGAAGCCGGCGACCCTCGGCTCCTCCGTCGGCGTGTCGAAGGTGCACGACGCCGCGGAGCTCACGGCCGGGCTCGAGGAGGCGTTCTCCTACGCGAGGGAAGCGCTCGTCGAGAAGGCCGCCGAGGGCGCTCGCGAGATCGAATGCGCCGTCCTCGGCAACGACGATCCGGTCGCCTCCGTCGCGGGTGAGATCGTTCCGCAGGACCACGCGTTCTACGACTACGAGGCGAAGTACCTCGACGAGCACGGGGCGCGGCTCGTGATCCCCGCGGACCTCGAGCCGCGTGTCCTGGAGGACGTCCAGCGACTCGCCGTGGCCGCGTTCGGAACGCTCAAGTGCGCCGGCATGGCCCGGGTGGACTTCTTCCTGCTCGGCCGTGACGAACTCTGGCTGAACGAGCTCAACACGATCCCGGGGTTCACGTCGATCTCGATGTATCCGAAGCTCTGGGAGGCATCGGGGCTGTCCTACCGTGAGCTCGTGGAGCGACTGCTCGATCTCGCCGTCGAACGACACGAGGCGGAACGCAAGAGCACCGGTGTCCGGGCTCTCGGCGGCTGAGCCGAGGCGAGGAACGCGTCCTCTCGGTGGTGCCTCGTCAGAGGTGGACCACCGGGCACGTGAGGGTGCGGGTGATGCCCTCGACCGCCTGGATGCGTGCGACCACAAGCTTGCCCAGGTCATCCACGCTGTCCGCCTCGGCGCGCACGATCACGTCGTAGGGACCCGTCACGTCCTCGGCTTCCGTGACCCCTGTGGTGTTCCGCACGGCGTTGGCGACGGACGCGGCCTTGCCCACCTCCGTCTGGATCAGGATGTACGCGTGAACCACCAGGTGCCTCCTCGGGTCCGTGGGGACGCGGCTCATGGTAGTCGGGGGCGGGCGGACCGAGCAACGCGGGTGCGATGATCGAGAGCGTGTTCCGGGATCGGGACGAGGCAGGCGAGGCATTGGCCGCGGCGGTGGCGAAGGTCGTGGCGGAGCCCGCGACGGTGCTCGCGATCCCCCGGGGCGGTGTGACGGTGGCCGTGCCGGTGGCCCGCGTCCTGGGGGCGCCGTTGGACGTGGTGATCCCCCGGAAGCTCGGGGCGCCCGGCAATCCGGAGCTCGCGATCGGGGCGGTGGCCCCCGGCGTGCGCGTGCTCCACGAGCGGGCGGTCCGGCAGCTCGGGGTCTCGATGGACTACATCCAGCGGGAGGCGGCCCTCCAGGAGGCGGAGATCGCGCGCCGCGAAGCCGCGTATCGGGAGGGCCGGCCGCCGGCGCCGGTCGCCGGCCGAACCGTGGTGGTCGTCGACGACGGCGTCGCGACCGGCGCCACCGCCGCCGCCGCGCTGCGG
>JBOGVC010000171.1:0-5814 GCA_050695275.1 Actinomycetota bacterium
CCACGCCCATGAACCATGTGTGGCTCAGGGCCAGTCGTTTCCCATCCGGTGCCCACGCGACAGCGGTGACCGGCTCGGGCGTGGGGATCGTCGTCGCGTCTCCGGTCTCGATGTCGATGAGGAGCACTCCCGATGTCACCGCGGGAACGGCCAGCGTGGATCCCGTCGGCGACCAGCCGAGCGAGTTGGGGACGGCGTCGATGCTTTCGTCGTAGAGATCGCCCTCGAACGTGTCGAGCTCGGGCTCGAACGTGTACGCGGTCCGAGCACATGCCTCGCAGAGCTGTCTGCGGCGGCTCCCGTCCGCCTCCATCACGAAGATCGACGATGGCTCCGGCGACGGCGCTTCCTCCGTCAGCTCTCTGTCGGACGCCGCGTACGCGATCCGTAACCCGTCGGGCGACGGAACGACTGAGGTCTTGTAGCTGATGTCGTCGGTCAACTGGCGAAGCTGACTGCCATCTGGCTGCATCGAGTACACCTGGATGGAGTCGTAATCAGGCAGGCGGTTGGCTACGAAGACGATCGCGCCGTTCGCGCGCGGGCCCTGCTCGATGGGTTCGTCGACCGGGTCGTTGGCGCATGCCTCTGTGAGGCAGGCGAGGGCGATCGACAGGATCGCGACCTCCCTGCTCTTGGTGTTCACAGGTAGAGCATCGGTTCGCAACGTCCAGCGTTCAAGTTCGCCTCGCCAAGGAGATCGACCGCTACCGGGTCCAAAAGGGTGTTCCAGATAGTGGGACTGAGTTCCACCATGTGGAACACGATCGCATGGACCGGACTCTCCTCGGGCGGGCCGGGGTGTGACGGTGATCACGGCGCCGAGTCGCCAGGCGTGGTGGCCTGGTGCGGATGGATGCCGAAGCGTACACTTCAAATATGTCGAAAGCACCACACCCGGAAGTGCGAGAGGTCGGGATCCGTGAGCTCCGCGAACACCTCAGTCAGTTCCTCGATCAGGTCCGTGCCGGTCATGAGCTGATCGTCACCGATCGGGGAACGCCGGTTGCCCGGATCATCGGGACATCGGGGGAGTCATGGCTCGACGAGCTCGTCGCGGCCGGTGTCGTGACACTCCCCGAGCACGAGTTCGATCCGTCGACGTTCGGCCGCGTGACCACGAAGGGCGACCTGATGGGGTTCGTGTTCGATCAGCGACGGTGATCGGCTACCTCGACACGTCGGCGCTCGTGAAGCTGTTCCTCCGCGACGAGGATGATGCTGCAACCGTCCGTGATGTGATCGCGGCGTTGGATGTGGTGTACGCCTCACGTATCGCACAGGTGGAGGGCCGTGCGGCGCTGGCTGCCGCTCGCCGCGCGGGACGCATCACCGCGGGCGGCCATGCCACGGCGAAGCAGGACCTGGATCGCGCGGTTGGGTCGCTTCGGATCATCGAGCTGCATCCGAGCCTCGCTCGAGCTGCCGGAGACATCGCGGAGCGGCTCGAGCTTCGCGCGCTCGACGCCGTGCACCTCGCGTCGGCCCTCGCTCTGGGCGGCCGCGACACCGTGGTGATCACATGGGACCGCACGCTGGCCTTCGCGGCAACGAAAGCCGGGCTCGCCGTCGCGCCCGGCTAGCCTCGCCGATCCCCGGGCACACGCACGCCCGAGAGCTTCCACGTGCCGGGCACGCCTTTCAGCTCGTGCTCGCCTCGGTCCACGAACACGAGATCCGTTCCGGCGATCAGATCCTTCACGGTGCTCGAGACCACGACCTCACCCGGAGCTGCCGCGCCGCTGATCCGTGCCGCGATGTGGACCGCCAGGCCGCCGAGGTCGTTGCCGCGGACCTCGACCTCGCCCGTGTGCACGCCCGCGCGGATCTCGAGCCCGAACGGACGCACTGCGCCGACCGCCGCGACGGCGCACCGCACCGCTTGCGTCGGTGACGCGAACGACGCGAAGAAGCCGTCGCCCGTCGTCGAGATCTCGCGCCCGCCGAACCGCTCGAGCTCCCGCCGGACGACGGCGTGGTGGCGGTCGAGGACGTCCCGCCACGCGCGATCGCCGAGCTCGGCGGCTCGCGTCGTCGAGTCCACGACATCGGTGAACAGCAGCGTGGCGAGGAGCCGGTCCGGGTCCTTCCCGGCACGCGCGCCCGTGAGGAACTCCTCGATCTCCTCGACGACCGTGTCGATGTCCTGCGAGAACATCAGGTGGTCCTCGCCCGGGAGCGCCACGAGCTTCGCGCCGGCGATACGCGACGCGACATCCTCGCTCTGATCGAAGGAGACGACGTGATTCTCCTTGCGGTTCAGGACGAGGGTGGGGCAGGCGATCCTCGCGGGCACGTCCTGGACCGCCGCGAGCAGCGTCTGCCGGTAGTAGTGGCCCATGGCCGCCGGGCGCACGGAGTTCCGCTGCAGACGGAGGAGCTGACGATCGAACGCGGTGTCACCCAGGCGGCTCGGCGCCAGCCAATCCAGGCCGCTGTCGTCGACCGAGTTCGAGATCAAGGTGACCGCGTCCTCGATCGAGTCGAACGGCGCATCATCGGCGAGGCGGTGCTGCACCGTCGGGGTGAACAGGACCAGCGAGCGGCAGCGCTCTGGATGCGCCGCGGCCAGGAGCATCGCGACGAGCGTGCCGTCGTTCGTGCCGATCACCGCGGGTCGCTCGGAGCCCACGGCGTCCAGCACCGCGATCACGTCCTCGACCTGCGTGTCGAAGTCGGGGAGTCGATCGAGCGGGACGGGATCGGAGAGCCCGGTCCCTCGACGGTCGAAGTGGATCAACCGCCCGAACGACGCGATCCGGCGCAGCAGCCGAGCGAACTCGGGGAAGTCCCAGACCGCCTCGACGTGGTGGACCCAGGTGTCGATGAACAAGATGTCGTCCGGACCGTCGCCGACGACCTGGTACGCGATGTGGACGCCGCCGGCGCGAGCGAACTTCGTCTCGGGTTCCTCGGGCATGCGCCGAGGGTAGCGGTTCACGCGCTGTCGACGATCTTCAGGATCTCGTCGGCGTAGCGCCCGAGCTCGGCGGGTCCCCCGCGGGGACGGCCCCGAGGTCGGCCCGGTCCGCGCACTTGCGTTCGGCGATCTCGGCGAGCGTCCGATCGTGGAACACGCACCACGCGGCGCACAAGGTGCCCGAGTCAATGACTCGCCCGGAGTTGCCGATACCCGGTGCATGGCTCGACTCACGCACGCCGAGAGAAGCGCTGGGGTCCGGATGCTCATCCTGGGGTGCCTCTTCGGGATCGGGGTCACGTTTGCCTTCCTCGGGATGCTCTGGCTGCCGCTATCCGCGCTTGGACTCCTGTTGGTTGTGGCGATCAGCTTCTTGGCATCGAAGGGACGGATCCTCGACTTCGAGTCATGGCTCATCGGCGCGAGCGGCGAATCACAGGTCCGACAGACCCTGCGGGATCTCGAGCCGCTCGGGTACTCGGTCATCGGCGATGTCGACATGGGGCGGGGCAACGTCGACCACGTCGTCGTGGGGCCGACCGGCGTATTCGCGATCGAGACGAAGAATCGGGGCGGCCGCGTCGTGGCAGGTGGCGACGGCCTACTCAACGAGTGGCATCAGGCGGATGCACGCAAGGCGGTTCGCGAGGCGATCTGGGTTCGGCACCGAGCGGGTGTGCGATTCGTCGAGGCTTTCCTCGTCTACCCAACCGCAAAGGTCGAGCCCGACGTTCTCCGGCTCCCGAATGTCACCGTTATGTCGCTTCCCCGCCTGAACGCCGAGATCACATCGCGTTACGGGTCACTCCCCGGCCACGAGATCGACCGGATCAAGCGAGTGCTATCCGACGCCCCCGACGCAGCTTCAGCCGCCGGCGACCTCGGCGTGGGCCGGTGACGGTCGGGCGGCCTCGATCCGCTCGAGGAGCGACACGCCACCGATCTCCGCGAGGAACGCCGTGCTCTCGGCCAGGGCCTCGGTCGTGACCTCCTCGTCCGGCAGGACGTGGGCCATGTCGGCGGCGCAGCACGCCTGATCCAGGGGCGTGTCGAGCGCCCGCCAGTCGCTAAGCGCTCGGTCGTACCCGGCGAGGGCGTCCTCGCGACGGCCCTCGAGCGTCGCCAGGCCGGACTGAGCGGTCCGGCGGACCGCGTCGATCCACCGTCCCCGGAGCAAGTCCATCGCCTCGAGCGCTCGGCGAACCCGATCCGGGTCGCGTAGCCAGACGGCCGCGTGCGCGGCCTCCCGGGCGGCGTAGTGCGTGTTGAGGCCGCTCGGGTCGAGCTCGACCGCCTCGATCGCGGTCTCGAACGCCGCAGCGGGGTCGCCGCCCAGGAGGTGGACCAGTGCGGAGACGCGGGCGAACCACGTGCGCATCGCGATCTGCTCGACGGCCACGATCCGCGGCGCGACCCCGTCGAGCCGGCTGCGTGCGGCGGCGGGATCTCCCCGGTGTGCCAGAAGCAGGATCTCGCAGAACTCGCGCGCGAGCTCTGTCTCCGCCCCCAGTTCACGTCCCTCGAGGCGGTGGAGCGACTCCTCCGCCTCGTCCCAGCTCCCCAGCTCGATGGCCGCCTCCGCGCAGTTGGACAATGCCAGCATCTCGCCGGGGCGGTCGCCGGCGCGCCGGGCGTTCTCGGCGCTCTCGAGCAGCGCGTGAAGGGATCCGGCCGGATCCTCCTCCAACTTCCCCAGGGCGATCGCCATGAGCGCCCAGCTCCGGTAGCGGATGCTGCCGACCTCATCGGCCAGCGCCAGCTCGCCGTACCCGAGGATCGTCGCCTCTCGATGGCGGCCGAGGTTGAAGTAGGCGCCACCCTTCGCGTCCAGCGCCTCGATCATCACGTCGGTGAGGTGGAGCCGCTCGGCGATCGCCAGCGCGCGCTCGGCCAACGGGATCGCGGACTGGGCCGCGCCGGTCAAGAGCAGCGTGCGGGCGAGCCTCGTGCAGAGGAGCGCCGTCACGTCTTCGTCGGCGTCGCCGAGGAGCCCGAGCGCGCGCTCCATCCGCTCCGCTGCCTCGGCCCGGCGGTCCTGGGGGCCGAGGATGTCGTACAGACCCGCCGTCGCCCGACCGGCCGCCGCTTGGTCGCCCAGCTCCTCGTGGAGCGCGATCGCCTCCTCGTACAGCGCCTCCGCTCGATCGAACGAGGCCGCGAGTCCGGCGGCCGATGCGGCGGTGGTGAGCAGGGAGGCCCGCTCGGGCCCCTTCGGCGTCACGCTGAGGGCCATCTCCGCGTAGCCGATCGCCTGCTCCGGCGAACCGAGTGACAGGGCCCGCTGCGCAGCCTGGGACAGCCAGTCGCGGGCGCGCGCGGCCAGCGCATCGGCTTCCGGTCCCTCCGGCGAAGCGCCGTACGCCTCGACGTAGTGCGTGGCGACGACGCCGGCGAGCTCGTCGTCGCTGAGCGACTCGAGATGGTGCGCGGCCGCGAGGTGCCGGCTCCGCCGGTCGGGCTTCGAGAGCGTCGAGTAGGCGACCTCCTTGATCAGCGCCTGCAGGAACGAGTACTGACCTCGCTCCGGTGAGCGCTTGTCGGCCTCGAGCCCGAGGAACTCCCTCCGGACGAGCTCGCGCAGCCGAGTCTCGACCTGCTCCCGGCCCTGGCCGGCGACGGCCGCCAGGCCTTCGACGGTGAAGCTCATGCCGACGACCGAGGCGTCCTGCACCAGCGCGCGATCCTCGGGTGGCAGCACGTCCAGCCGTGCTGCGATCAGCGCGTGGAGCGTCTCGGGCACGTCGAGGGTTCCGACCTCGCCCACGAGGACGTACGCATCGTCGCGGGCTTCGAGCGCGCCGCGGTCGACCAGCATCCGGACGGTTTCCACGGCGTAGAGCGGCATCCCTTCGGCGCGTGCGACGATCCGCTCGACGTTCTCGGACGGCATGCCG
>JBOGVC010000172.1:0-5073 GCA_050695275.1 Actinomycetota bacterium
TGCAGGTGGACGGCAAGGTTCGCGACACGATCGAGGTGCCGGTGGACGCCGACGAGGCGCGCGTCCTCGAGCTCGCGCACGCCTCGGACAAGGCTCGGCGCGCGATCGGCGACCGCGAGGTCGTGAAGGAGATCGTCCGCGCTCCCAAGCTCGTCAACCTCGTGACGCGCTAGCGGATCCGGCCGGCCCGGTTAAGGAACCAGCGGCCGTTCGCCCCTGTCCAGTCGACGTGCAGGATGAGGCCCCAAGGATGAGGACAGTGGAGGCGGACGTCGAACGAGATCCAAAAGAACCTGGAGGCGATGACGCCGGGCGCAGGCTCGAACGTGTGTACCGGGAGCAAGGTGCCCGGATGTGGCGCGCGGTCTTCCTCGCCTCCGGGAGCCGCGAGATCGCGGACGACGCCGTCGCGGAGGCATTCGCGCAGGCGTTGCGCCGGGGCTCGGCGGTCCGCGACCCGGCCGCATGGGTGTGGCGGGTGGCGTTCCGTCTCGCGGCCGGCGAGCTGAAGGAGCGAAGGCGCGTGAAGCAGTTCGAGGGCGACTCGATGGCGGGGCTGCCCGATCCGTTCGTCGACCTGTGGCGCGCGCTGGCACGGCTCCCGCTGAAGCAACGGGCATCGGTCGTGCTCGCCGACTACGCAGGCTGGTCGCATCGGGAGATCGCGAAAGCCCTGGACTCCTCGGTTTCGGCCGTGGGCGTGCACGTCCACCGGGCGAGGAAGCGTCTGCGGGACCTGTTGGAGGACGAGGATGCCTGACCTGAAGGACCGCTTCTCGATGATCGACCAGCTCGAGTCCCCGGAGCTGTGGAGCGATGCGCGACGGCGCGCGATGACCCCGGATGCCACATCGCGTTCCGTGTCGTTGCCGCCGGATCGGTGGAAACGGGCGGCGACCGCGTTCGTCGCGTTCGCGGTGTTCGCGGCGGCCGCGGTCTTCGCGTGGAACCTGTCGCATCCGGAACGCGCCCCGAGGCCACGACCTAGGCCCGCCTTCGACCTCGCCACGGAGCTGCCGTCGGGATGGAGCGAGCTGCCAGCGCCTCCGGAGGTTCGGAGCGGCGCCGTGACCGCGTGGACAGGGTCGCAGCTGCTCGTGTGGGGTGGTTACGAGTATGTGGGCGGCGGCGACGAGGACCCGGACGCCGGCGGGTTCGCGTTCGACGCGGCGAGCCGACGGTGGAGCGCCCTCCCCGACTCACCGCTGCGAGGACGCTCCGTTCCCGCGTTCGCCTGGACGGGGAGCGAGCTCTTGATCTGGGGCGGCTGGGACGGCGGGTTCCGGGACGCGCCCTACTTCGCCGACGGAGCGGCCTTCGATCCGGCCGAAGGGACGTGGCGGATGCTGCCTCCGGCGCCGATCGCGGCCAGGACGTCGTTCTCGGCCTGGACCGGGAGCGAGCTGATCGTGTGGGGGAGCACGGATCGCTTCTCTCGGATGCGCGACGGTGCCGCCTACGACCCGCAGACTGACACCTGGCGGACGATCTCCGAAGCACCGGTCGACATCACGGACGGCTCGGCCGTGTGGAGCGGCGAGGAGATGATCGTCTTCGGCGCGGCGCTCGACGGGAACAACCACGCCGACACGCCGACGGCGATCGCCGCCGCCTACGACCCCGCGGCCGATACGTGGCGCGAGCTCCCGCCATCGGACCTCTCACCCCAAGCGATGACGGCGGAATGGCTGGACGGAGAATTGATCGCGTGGGACTACGAAAACAGAACCGCTGCGTACGACCCGAGCACGAACACGTGGAGAGCCCTCCCCGAGGTCCCCTTGTCCTTCGCCGAATGCGGGCCAGACAGTGTGGCAACGGCCCAGCTCGTCTTCGGCAACTACTGTGGCCAGACCGTCGTGTTCTCCTCGCAGCAGCAGGACGCATGGCATCGCGAGCCGATCCCGGACCTCGAAGGCGAGGGGTGCTGCAGGGTCATGGAGCTCGCTGTGGCCGGAGATGTCGTGTTGGTGCCGTCGCACTCCTACGGGATGGGACTCGGAACGCCGGACCGGCGGATGTTCGTCTACAACCCTCCTGCGATCGTCCGGACCGATGCGAGGGGCGAGGTCCTCGACCCCGAGCCGTTCTTCCCTCGATACACACGGGACGGAGACGACCTGCGGATGCCCGTCGTGTTCCCGGACGGTTCACGCGCGACGCTGGTGTTCCCGATCCCACTCGGCATCGAGATGATGGGGGTGCAGCCCGACGTCGCGTACTACTGGACCGAGTCCGAGTTGCCTCACCTCCCGATCCTGTTCCTGCACGATACGAGCGCGTCGATCCGTTCGTACATCGAAGGCGAGGAACCGCTCCTGACGATGGCGGAAGGCACCGAGATCTGGCCGATGTCGGAGAAGTGGAAGGAGCGTCGCAGCGTGCCTGAAGGTGTCTGGATCCGTCTCCAGCTCGGATCGTGGACGGTCCTGGTCGCGTCGACCTCAGAGGATGAAGCGATCTCCGTCATGACCTACCTGCACGTCCACGAAACGCAGAGCGGGTTCCCGGTGGTCGACGCGGCCGGCCCGCTCACGCTCGCCGAGTACTTCGGTGAGAGCGAAGGTCCGCAGCTAGGACTCGGCGACACGATCCCGGACCCGTGGGTCGAGTCTGACCTCGAAGTGATCTACCTGGCTCCGACCGGATGCAGTGGGGGGAGTGAGGCCTCGCTCGGCTACGCGGGGTCGTCGTGCCTCGCAGATGGTGATGTCTACATGGGCGTCTACGGCGACGAGGAGTTCGTCTTGGATGTGATCGACGAGGTGCGGATCGACGACTTCCGCCCGGCGTGACGTAGCTCACTGCGCGGAGCCTGTGGCGGGCTTAGCGTCCCCGCCATGTCGCTGCGGGAACGTCTGGACATGCTCTCGCGGGGTGAGATCGCCGGGCTGATCGTCGTGCTGGTGGCCGTCCTGGGCGGCGCGGGGCTCTGGTACGCCCGGTCGCTGCCCAAGCCGGTGACGATCGCGCAGGCGGCGCCGGGCCTCGCGGTGAGCTCGGCGTCCCCGAGTCCGGCCGTGACACTGATCGTCGACGTCGCGGGGGAGGTCAAGCAGCCCGGCGTGTACGAGTTCACCGAGGGCGATCGCGTGATCGATGCGATCGAGCGCGCCGGCGGGCCGATGCCGAAGGCGGATCTGAGCCTCCTGAACCTGGCGGCGCCGCTCACCGACGGGACCCAGATCCTCGTGCCGAAGACCGGGCCGCCGGGAACGATTCCGTCCGGGGCTGGGACCGACGGTACCGCGGGCGGCTTGCTGAACATCAACACGGCGTCGGCCACGGAGCTCGAGACGCTGTCCGGCATCGGAGAAGTGCTGGCGGCCACGATCATCGAGTATCGGGACCAGAACGGGCCCTTCACCACGGTCGACGAACTGATGGACGTGAGCGGGATCGGCCCGGCCACGCTCGAGGAGATCCGCGACCAGGTCACGGTCTGAGAGCACCTGGTGGGCGCGTGGACGCTTCCGGCCGCGGCCGTGGCGTTCGCCCTCGGGCTCCTCGGTTCAGGGGCCGTGCCGGGCTGGCTGGAACCGTGGATGGCGTTGGCCGTCGGGCTCGTGCTCCTCGGCGCGGGATGGCTCGCGGCCGGGCATGAGCGGCGCGGCCCCGGCGCGCTCGCCCGGGCAGGGCTCGTCGCCCTCGATCACGAGGTCGTGGAGGCCGTCGGGGGGCGCCGCGTCGTGCCGTTCGTCACGCCGGTCGTCGCGGCTGCCGTCTCGCTCGTCGGCGTCCTCACCCTCGGTGCGGGCTGGGGCGCGTTCCACGATCGGGCCCTCGACGGAGCCCTCCTCGCGGACCTCGCACCCGAACGGGTCGTCCTCACGGGGACGTTCAAGACCGACCCCAAGGAGTCGACCCTCGGATGGTCCGCCGTCGCCCAGGTCCGGCGCGTGGAGTGGCCGGACGGGGCCGCGACGCTCCGCTCCTCGATCTGGGTCAGCGGGAGCGAAGAAGTCCCGATGGCTCGCCGCGGCGACAGGGTCCGACTGGAAGGGACGCTCCGGGTCCCCGACGACGCCGGGTTCGCCGAGGCGCTCCGCCACAAGGGCATCCCGGCGCAGCTCCAGCTCCAGACGCTGACGCGGCTGGGTCCGTCCTCCAGCGCGTTCATCCGGGCGACCCAGTCCGTCCGGAGGATCGTGGGCCGCTCGATCGAACGTGTGTTCCCCCGGAAGGAGGCGGGCTTGCTCCTCGGTCTCCTCCTCGGCGACGATTCGCAGCTCGACGCCGGGCTCGAACGCGACTTCCGAGCGTCCGGATTGAGCCACCTGCTCGTCGTGTCCGGCGGGAACGTCGCGATGGTGCTCGCCCCGGTGCTGGCGGCGACCACGCTCCTGCGGCTCCCTCGATGGCCGAAGTTCGCCGTGGGCTTCGGCGCAGTGGCGTTCTTCACCGTCCTGACCGGCGCGGAGCCGTCGGTGCTCCGTGCGGGGGTGATGGCTTGCCTCGCGCTCGTCGGGATGCTCGCCGGGCGACCGCGCACCACCGCATCGATCCTCTCGGCCGCCGTGCTGGGTCTGCTCGTCCTCGACCCCTGGCTCGTCCGGTCGGTGGGGTTCCAGTTGAGCGTCACCGCCACGGCCGGGATGGTGGCGCTGGCTTCGCCGCTCGCCGAACGCTTCGACCGGCTCATGCCGGCACCTCTGGCCGCGGCGGCGGGGGCGACCGTCTCCGCCCAGCTGGGCGTGACGCCGGTCCTCCTGTACCACTTCCACGAGGTCCCGCTGGCGACCTTGCCCGCGAACCTCGCCGCGTTCCCGCTCGTGGCTCCGTCACTCTTGCTGGGCGCCGTCGCGGCCGGGACCGGCCTGGTCTGGTTCCCCCTCGGGCGGCTCGTGGGTGCGCTCGCGCTCCTGCCGATGCGCTGGCTCGAGTTCGTCGCCGATCACCTGGGGAAGGCCCCGGTCGGGTACCTGACCGCCGACGGCGGACCGCTCGTCCTCGTGGGCGGGACGGCGCTCGTCGCCGCGATCGTCGTGTGGGTTCGCACCGGCTGGAAGCCATCGCGACCGTTGATCGCGGCCGCGATCGCCTCCATGCCCTTCCTCGTCTGGGCGTCGGCGC
>JBOGVC010000173.1:0-10861 GCA_050695275.1 Actinomycetota bacterium
GGGCTCGACGGGTTCGCCTCGAGGTCGATCGAGAACCTCCGGCGTGCCATCGACGCGTCGAAGGACCGGCCGCTCTGGCGACTGCTGGCGGGCCTCAACATCCGCCATGTCGGCTCCCACGTTGCCCAGGTCCTCGCGTCCGCGTTCCTCACGGTGGATGCGCTCGCCGCCGCGTCCGTCGACGAGATCGATGCCGTCCCCGAGATCGGCCCGGAGGTCGCCGCCACGGTCGCCGCGTGGTTCGAGGATCTCGACAACCTCGCCCTGATCGAGAAGCTCCGGGAGGCCGGCGTTCGACTCGAGGACGAACCACGTCCCGACGAGGGCCCGAAGCCGCTCGAGGGCAAGACGATCGTGCTGACCGGAGGACTGGACACGCTGTCGCGGGACGAGGCCACCAAGCTCGCGCAGCGCGCGGGCGCGCGGGTCTCCTCGAGCGTGTCCAAGAAGACGGATTTCGTGGTGGCGGGTGAGAATCCGGGCTCGAAGCACGACCAGGCCGTGAAGCTCGGCGTCGAGATCGTCGACGAGCAGGAGCTCCTGCGACGGCTCGGTCGGTAGTCGTCGACGGGAGGACGCGGCATGGCAGGGACGGTGATCGACGGGAACACGCTCGCCGAGGAGCTCTCCGAGCACGTGCACGAGGAGCTCCAGCAGCTCCGGATCTCCGGCGCCCGCCCGGGCCTGGCCACGATCCTCGTGGGCGACGACCACGCCGCGGCTGCGTACGAGCGCCACGTGCGGCGGCTCGCGGAGCGTCTGGAGTGCGAGTACGCGAACGAACACCTCCCCGACGACGCCGAGCTCGCGGATGTCCTGGCCGTGGTCGGCAAGCTCAACGCCGATCCGCGCATCACCGGCATCCTCGTCTTGCGGCCGCTGCCCGCGGGCATCTCGGAGCCCCTCGTGTACCGCGCGCTCGACCCGTACAAGGACGTCGAAGCCGTGCATCCGGAGAACGCGGGACTGCTCGCCCAGGGCCGGCCACGGTTCGTTCCGTCGACTCCGGCCTCGTGCTTCTACCTGCTCGATGCCTACCTGCGCTCGACCGACCGGGAGCCCGAGTCGTTCTATCCGGGAACGACCCTCGTGGTCGTGGGTCGATCGGACTCGGTCGGCAAGCCGGCGGCGTCGCTCGGTCTCCAGCGACATGCCACCGTGGTCACGTGCCACTCCCGCACGAGCGACCTCGCCGCGTTCACACGGCAGGCCGATGTCCTGATCGTGGCGGCCGGTGTGGCCGGCCTCGTCACCGGCGACATGGTCCGTGACGGCGTGATCGCGGTGGACGTGGGGATCGATCCGGTCAAGGACCCCGAGACCGGCAAGGTCCGATTCGTCGGGGACATCGACTTCGAGAGCGTGGCCACGAAGGCCGAGGCGATCACCCCGGTCCCCGGCGGCGTGGGACCGATCACCGACGTCTGGCTGATCGGGAACGCGGTGAGCGCCGCCGCGGCCGCCCTCCGCGTCGAGCCACGGTTCGGGTTCACCACTTGACCTCGGATCCCGTACATCCTCTTCGACCTCTTGACGGTGTCGGCGGCGTCCTGATCGCGCTCCTCGCACTCAACGGTGTCGCGTCGATCGCCTTCGGCCTTCTGCAGGTCGGCGAGTTGGCAGCACTGGAGCGCTACCGTCGTGGTGATCCGATCTCGGCTGGGGAGGTCGTCGATGCGATCAACCGATCGGACCTGGTTAGTCCGATCGCGTCATGGCTCATCGTCCTGACCGGCATAGTCTGGCTCGTCTGGCAGCACCGCGCCCACGCGAACCTTCGGGCGGCCGGCGTTCCCCACCTCGCGTTCACGCCCAGGTGGGCCGTCGGCTGGTGGTTCGTGCCCTTCGCGAACCTCGTCAAACCGTTCCAGACCGTCCGCGAAGTATGGAAGGCCAGTTCGGGAATCGATCGATGGGAGGCGCGCCCGACCTGGCCGGTGATCGGTTGGTGGTGGGGGATGTGGGTCGGGGGCTTGGCGGTCGGCATCGGCGTGGGCTTCGCCGCCGCGATGAGTTCGGACCAGCTGACCCAGGTGGATTGGATGATCAGGTTTGCTCAGATCGGCCTCGTCAGCATCCTCCCCTCGATCGTCATGAGCATCTTGGCGATCGCGATCGTGCGCTCCGTGACCGACCGGCAGGCGGGTTTCGTCCAGGTCGTCGCCGATCGGATCGCCGTGCCGACTCGCACGGACCTCGTTCCGGGTGACGAGGGAGAGAATCCCTAGACTGCGTCGTCATGGCGGTCGAGATCGACATCGATCATGTTGCCCGGCTCGCGCGGCTGGCGCTCACCGACGAGGAGAAGACACAGCTGCGGAGCCAGCTGGCCCTGATCCTGGAGCACGCGGCGAAGGTGGGCGAGGTCGCCGCCGAGGACGTCCCACCGACCGCGTACGCGATCCCCCGCGCCAACGTCTTCCGGGAGGACACGCCCGAGCCCTCGATCCCCCAGGGAGAGGTGCTCGCGAACGCGCCCGAGCGAGAGGACGGACGCTTCAAGGTCCCTCGGATCGTCGAGGCGGACCGATGACCGAAGCGCTCTGCGACCTCACCGGGTCCGAGCTCGCAGCGAAGATCGCGGGGGGAGAGGTCTCCGCTACGGAGGTCGTGGAGTCCTCGCTCGAGCGGATCGAGGCGGTGGACGACGAGATCCACGCGTTCCTCACGCGGACGCCCGAGGTCGCGCTCGAGCGTGCGGCGGAGCTCGACGCGCACCGAGGCACGGGGGCGCCGCAGCACCCGGTCGCCGGCATCCCGCTCGCGCTGAAGGACGTCCTGGCCACGATGGGGATCCGCACGACCTGCGGCTCGTTGATCCTCGAGAACTACCTGCCGCCGTACGAGTCGACCGCATGGGCGCGGCTGTCGGGCCACGGCGGTGTCCTCGCGGGCAAGACGAACTGCGACGAGTTCGCGATGGGGTCCTCCAACGAGAACTCGGCCTACGGGCCCGTCCGGAACCCGTGGAACCTGGAGCGGGTTCCCGGCGGCTCCAGCGGCGGCAGTGCCGCCGCGGTCGCCGCCGGGGAGGTCGTCTGGGCGCTCGGGACCGACACCGGCGGCTCGGTCCGTCAGCCCGCCTCGCTCTGTGGCGTCGTCGGACTCAAGCCCACGTACGGGCTCGTCTCGCGGTACGGGCTGATCGCCTTCGCGTCGTCCCTCGATACCGTGGGGACGCTCACGCGGAGCGTTCGTGACGCCGCCGTCCTGCTCGGCGCGATGGCGGGGAAGGATCACCGCGACGCGACGAGCCTCGACGAGGACGTTCCCGATTACCTCGCCGGTCTCGAGGATGGCATCGACGGCCTCCGCGTCGGCGTGGTGGCGGAGGCGTTCGGCGAGGGCGTGGAGCCGGCGGTGCGCGACTCGGTGCGAGCCTCGGTGGACCGGCTCGCTGACCTCGGCGCGTCCGTCGGCGAGGCCACCCTGCCGCACGCCGAGTACACGTTGTCCGCGTACTACCTGATCGCCCCGTCGGAAGCCTCCTCGAACCTGGCTCGGTACGACGGCGTCCGATACGGCTTCCGCGCCGAGGGCGGCGCCGACTCGATCGACATGATGTTCCGCACCCGCGGGGAGGGGTTCGGGCCCGAGGTGAAGCGCCGGATCATGCTCGGCACGTACGCGCTCTCAGCGGGTTACTACGACGCGTACTACGGGCAGGCGCAGAAGGTCCGAACCCTCATCATCCGCGACTACGAGAAGGCGTTCGCGGACTTCGACGTGCTCGTCTCGCCGACGTCGCCCACCACCGCGTTCCGGGTGGGGGAGAAGGTGGACGACCCGATGGCGATGTACCTGAACGACATCTTCACGATCCCGGCGAACCTCGCGGGGGTTCCGGCGATCAGCGTGCCGAGCGGGGTCGATGACGCGGGCCTCCCGATCGGTCTGCAGCTCACCGCGCCGGTGCTGGGGGAGCAGGTCCTGTTCCGCGCGGCCCACGCCCTAGAGCGGGACCTCGGCCTCGTCCTCCGTCCGCCGCTCCTCGCCGGCGTCTGAGCTCCGGTCGTCGCGGGCGACGCCCCCGGCCGAGACCGTGAGCGCGACCGCCGCCAGGACGACACCCCCGGCGATCAGAGAGCGGCTCCGGAGCGTCTCCTCGGCGATCAGGTGGCCGAGGTACACCGCGAGCATCGGGGTCACCCAGGCGTACGTCGCGACGAGCGATGTCCGCGCGTTGCGGAGCAGCCACACGTACGCCGTGAACGCGATCCAGGAACCGAACACGACGAGGTAGCCGAGCGCCAGGACGGAGGCCGCCGAGAACCGGTCGGGATCGACGAGGGAGAGCTCCCCCCGCGCGATCCCCCACACGAGCGTGATCGTCCCACCGGCCATCATCACCATCGCGTTGCCGACGAGCGGACGATGGGGCAGCCGCGCGCCGCGGGCGAAGAGCGAGCCGGCGGCCCAGCTCATCGACGCCGAGACCGCGAGCAGCAGCCCGGAGATCGGCACGTCGGCCAGGCGCGCGTCGTTCACGAGGAGCGAGGCGCCAACGAATCCGAACAGGATGCCGATCGCCACCCGGCCCGGCAGTCGGCGGTGCCCGGCGAAGCGATCCCAGAGCGCGAGCCACAGGGGGACCAGCGCGAAGATCAGGGCGACGGTGCCCGACGGGACGTTGCGCTCCGCGAGCACCACGGAGCCGTTGCCGAACGCGATCAGTCCCGTCCCCACCAGGAGTGCCGCGAACCATTGCGGCCGGCCGATCGGGTCGGCTTCGGCGTCGCGCCGCCGGGTGGAGACCGCGAACAGGACGGCGCCTGCGATCACGAATCGCGTCCCGGCTGCGATCAGCGGCGGCAAGGTCTCGTTGGTGATGCGGATCCCGAGGTACGTGGTGCCCCAGATCACGTACACCGTCCCGAGCGCGACCCAGATCAGCCACGTGGGCGCCGATCTCGATGTGTGGCGGGCTCGGGGTGCAGACATCGGCACAGGATACGGACCGGTTCCGACCGGCCCGTCGGAAGGGTCCGATAGGCTGGCCCGCGCGATGGCCGAGTGGGAGACCGTGATCGGGCTCGAGTGTCACGTCGAGCTCAGCACGCGCACGAAGATGTTCTGCGGGTGCCGCAACGAGTTCGGCGCCGAGCCCAACACGCTGACGTGCCCCGTCTGTCTGGGCCATCCGGGGTCGCTCCCCGTTCCCAACCGAGAGGCCATCGCCAGGATCGTGAAGGTGGGCGTCGCGCTGGGAAGCGAGATCGCGCCCCACTCCCTGTTCCACCGGAAGAACTACTTCTATCCGGACATGCCGAAGAACTATCAGATCAGCCAGTACGACCTGCCTGTGTGCGTCGGCGGGCATCTGGACGTGGAGCTCCCCGACGGATCGACGAAGCGCGTAGGCATCACGCGGGTCCACATGGAGGAGGACACCGGGAAGACCGCGCACGGGAGCGCGTCCGGCCGGATCCACGAGGCGGAGTCCGCGCTGATCGATTACAACCGGGCCGGCGTACCGCTCGTCGAGTGCGTCTCCGAGCCCGACATGCGCGCGCCGGAGGAGGCTGCCGCGTACCTCCGCGAGCTGCGAGCGCTCCTCGAGTCGCTCGACGTCTCCGACGTCCGCATGGAGGAGGGCTCCCTGCGGTGTGACGCGAACGTCTCCGTGCGGCCCGTCGGCTCCGACGAGCTCGGCGTCAAGGTCGAGATCAAGAACATGAACTCCGTGCGTTCCCTGGAGCGCGCGCTCGCGTTCGAGGTGGACCGTCAGGTCGCCGCCCTCGAGGCCGGCGAGCCCCTCGTGCAGGAGACGCGACACTGGGACGAGGACTCGGGCACCACGAAGACGATGCGCTCGAAAGAGGAGGCGTTCGACTACCGCTACTTCCCGGAGCCCGATATCCCCGCGCTGGAGCCGGACGAAGCCTGGATCGAGGAGATCCGGCGGAGCCTCCCGGAGCTCCCGCGGGCGCGTCGGACGCGCTACGCGGAGGAGCTGGGGCTGAAGGCCGAGGTCGCGCGGGTCCTCGTCGCCGACCGGGCCGCGACCGGCCTGTTCGAGGAGACGGTGGCGCTCGGGGCGGAGCCGGCCGCGTCGGCGAACTGGATCACCCAGGACCTGGCGGGCCTGCGCAAGGAGGCGCTCGTGGCCGACGCGGACGCCGAACCCACGGTGACGCCTCGGCACGTCGCCGACCTGGTCGCTCTGGTGGCCGACGGAACCCTGTCCGGAGCGGGTGCGAAGCGGGCCTTGGAAGAGGCGTTCCAGACCGGAGCGGCGATCGCCGACATCGTCGAGAAGCGCGGCCTGCGGCAGGTCTCCGACGCCGGTGAGCTTGGCGCTGTCGTCGATCGGGTGCTCGCGGAGAACGAGGACGCCGCGCGGAAGTTCCGCGACGGCAACGAGTCCGTGATCGGATTCCTCGTCGGGCAGGTCATGAAGGCGTCCGGCGGATCGGCCAACCCGACGCTCGCGCAGGAGCTCCTGCGGGAGCGGCTCTCCGGGTAGGCCGGGCGGTGCGCGTCGATCCGAAGCGGAACCGGGTCCCGTTCTGGCAGCTCGCCCTGTACGCCACCGCCGCGGCGGCCTCTGGCGCCACTCATCCGATCCGGAAGATGTGGCACGCGGAGAACGCGATCGACCGGTACGCGCTCTGTCACCTCGCCAGCGCCGCCGGCGACTCGCTCCTCGCGATCTCGCTCGCCGACTCGGTCTTCTTCTCCCTGCCGGTGGGCCAGGCGCAGTGGCGGGTCGTCGCCTATCTCGGGCTCACGATGCTTCCGCTCGCCGTGGCGGCACCGCTCCTCGTCGTGCCGCTCGACCGCGCCGGGCCCCGCCGGCTGATCTCGTTCCTCGCGGCGATCGTGCGCGCTGGCATCGCGTTCTTCGTGGCGGGGCAGCTCGAAACGGTGGCGCTCTACCCGGCGGCGCTGGCGATCCTCGTGGCGTCGAGGGTCCACCTGATCACGAAGAACGGGCTGACGATGGCCTACGCGGGACCCGGCGAGGGACTGATGCGAGCCAACGCTCGACTGGGCCGCGTCGCCGTCGCCGGGGCCCTCACGGCTGCGCCATTCGGGATCCTTGCGGCCAGGCTGTGGGGCGCGGGCGGAGCGATGGTCCTCGCGGGGATCGTCTATTCGATCTGCGCGCTCGTGACGCTCCGCCTCCCTCACCCCCGCCTGCGCACCCCCCCGAGACCGATCGGTCGTCGCGGTCGTATCGAGGCTCTGACCGGCCCCGCGATCGGTGCCGTCGGGATGCGGGCGGCCACCGCCTTCCTCCTCTTCCTGGCGGCCTTCGCCGTCCGTCGAGAAGGGTTCCCCACCTCCACATTCGCAGCGATGGCGATCGCCGCGGGCGTCGGCAGCTTCCTCGCGGACGTGTTCGCGCCTCGGCTCCCCGAGAGCCTCCGTGAGGAGTTCATCGTGGTCGGGTGCACGGTGGCGGCGGGCCTCGGCGCATTCTTCGCGTTCTCGGCGTTCTCGCTCCCGGTCCTCGCGATCTTCGCGTTGACTGCCGGGGCGGCCACGGAGCTCGGTCGCCTGGCCTTCCAGAGCCTGATGCAGGCACACGCCCCCGAAGGCGCCCTCGGACGGGTTTTCGTCCGCTACGAGGTGGTGTTCCAGCTCGCCTGGGTCGCAGGGGCCGTCGGCCCCGCCGTCCTGACGATCGACTTCAAGGGCGGGATGCTGATCATGGCCGGCTTCTACATGGCCCTCGCCGGCGCGTGGGCGGTCCGCTTCTACCGAGGCGGCCGGGAGCCGGTCGGAGCATCGACGGACGTGCCGTAGGCTGACACGCGTTGCCCGCGACCGGCGGGAGAGGGAGGTCTCGACATGGCGGAGTTCGTGACGGTGGGCGATGCGGACGAGGTCCCGGAAGGGGAAGCCAAGGCCTTCGACGTGAGCGGCGCCGAGATCGCGGTGGCTCGGGTCGACGGCCAGCTCTACGCGTTCAGCGACATCTGCACGCACCGGCACTGCAACCTCGCGATGGGTGGCGAGATCGACGGCACCACGATCGAGTGCGAGTGCCACGGGAGCCAGTTCGACATGAAGACCGGCGGGGTCGTGAACCCGCCCGCCACGGAGTCGCTGGAGACCTACGAAGCGCGCGAGGTCGACGGGCAGATCCAGGTCGGTGTCTGAAGGAGACGCTCCTCGGTCCATCGTCATCGTCGGGGCGAGCCTCGCCGGCGGGACCGCCGCCACCGTGCTCCGCGACGAGGGCTTCGACGGCAGCATCCACCTGATCGGTGCGGAGGACGAGCCCCCGTACGAGCGCCCCCCGCTGTCCAAGGAGCTCCTCCGGGGCGAGGCGACGCTCGAGGACGGGTTCGTGCGTCCCGCGTCCTGGTACCAGGAGCACGACGTCGATGCACGCTTCGGGACCCGGGCCGCCCAGATCGATGTGGGCTCCCGCGAGGTCGTCCTGGCAGGGGGCGAGCGCCTCGTCTACGACCGCCTGCTCGTGAGCACAGGGAGTCGGAACCGCCGGCTCGAGGTGCCCGGCGCGGGACTGCCGGGCGTGTTCGACCTCCGGTACCACCGCGACGCCGTGCGGATCCGCGAGGCGGCTTCCTCGGGCGCCCGGGTGGTGTGCGTGGGCATGGGGTTCATCGGCGCCGAGGTGGCTGCGTCCCTCAGGACGATCGGCTGCGACGTCACGGTCGTGGAGATCTTCGAGACCACCTTGTATCGGATCCTCGGGCCCGAGATAGGCCGGGTGATGGAGGGGATCCATCGCGATCACGGGGTGCGGATGCTCTTCAGCGACACGGTCGAACGGTTCGAAGGCGCCGGCCGGCTCGAGCGCGTCATCACCGAAGCCGGCGTCTCGGTCGATGCCGACGTCGCGATCATCGGAGTGGGCACCGAGCCGGCCGTCGAGATCATGGCGGGGACCGGGCTCGATCGAGGCGGCGGGATCCCGGTCGGCGGGATCCTGGCGACGACCGTGCCCGACGTGTTCGCTGCCGGCGACGTCGCTCTGCACGACCATCCCGTCTTCGGGCCGATCCGCGTCGAGCATTACGACAACGCCGTGAAGATGGGCGAGCACGCCGCGAAGGCGATGCTGGGATCGGACGAGGTCTTCGACGACCCGCACTGGTTCTGGTCGGATCAATACGACTCGAAGATCGAGATGGCCGGCTACGCGCCCACCTGGGACCAGATGATCGTCCGCGGCTCGCTCGAGGACCGCTCGTTCTGCGCGTTCCTGTTGGATGATGGTGGGGTGATCCGTTCGACGGTGAGCCTCGACTGGAAGCGCGACGTCCGGAGGTCCTTCGGACTGATCAAGGCGCAGTTCGCCCCGGATCCGGCGTTGCTCGCCGATCCCGACGTTGACCTCCGGAAGCTCGTCGAGGAAGAGGAGGAGTAGGTGTTCGGCTCGCCAGTCGTCACGCACCCCGTATGCAATCTCGATCTGCACCAGCGGATCCGCGAAGCGCGTCGGGATGCGGTGGCCCGGTCGGTCCGAGGGAGGCTGCGACATCGCCGTCACGCTCGCCTGGTCGACGTCGACGGCGAGGTCTTCCGCCCCTCCGGCGAAGACGTCGGCCAAGCCTTCCGGTTCTGAACGTCCCACGGCGGCCGTGTTTCGGGCCGATCAGTCGACCGTGAGGTGGCCCGCGACCTCCTGGGGGGTGCCTTCTTGCTCGACGACGCCGTCGCGGAACAGCACCACGCGGTTCGCGTAGCGGAGCGCTTCGGGGTTGTGGGTCGCGGCCAGCACCGCGCCGTCGCGCCGGATCACGTCCCAGAGCGCCTCGAGGATCACGTCGGCGTTTTCCGTGTCGACCTCCGCGATCGGCTCGTCGGCCATCACGATCTCCGGCTCGGGGATCAGGGCACGCGCAACCGCCACGCGTTGCTGCTGTCCCGCCGACAGCTCGTAGGTGCGGTTGTGCATGCGTGTCTCGAGGCCGAGCCGGTGGAGCCATCCCTCCGCGCGCTCGCGCGCCTCCGTCAGGTCCACACCGTTGACGCGGAGCGGCAGCTCCACGTTCTCGACGGCCGAGAGCGCGGGGAGCAACCCGAAGCTCTGGAACACGACGCCGATGCCGGTCTGCCGGAGGTCGCGGCGCTCGTCGCCCGACATCGACGACATCGGCCGGCCGTTCCATTTCACCTCGCCTTCATCGGGTGGATCGAGGCCCGCGAGCACGCCCAGGAACGTGGTCTTGCCGGAGCCGCTCGGGCCCATCAGTGCCACGAAGTCCCTCGGCCGGACCGCGATGGAGGCACCTCGCACCGCGATGACGCCCTGCGCGCCCGGATACCGGCGAACGACATCGATCCCCTCGACGAGCGCGGGCTCAGGCATGGCCGGTCTCGCTCCTTCGCCGCAGCCTGACCTCGTCGGCGGAGACCTCCGCTTCGAGGTCGACCCCTCCGATCGCGGCGATCGCCTCGTCGGGCAATCGCACGCGACCGTCCTCGGAGACAGGGTCGACCGGCACGCCTTCGTGTAGGACGCGTCCGTCTCGCACCCGGATCCGGCGGTCGGCTCGGCGAGCCGCCACGAGGTCGTGGGTGACCATGATGATCGTGACGTGGAACTCCTGGTTCACGGCGCGGAACGCGTCGAGGACGCGAGCCGCGGACTCGGAGTCCAGCTCCGCCGTCGGCTCGTCGGCGAGCAGGATCGAGGGGGTGTTCGACAGCGCAGCCGCGATCGCCACCCGTTGCTGCTCGCCGCCCGAGAGCTGAGCCGGGAAGTGGTCCATGCGTCCTTCGAGGCTCACGAGGCTCAGAGCCTCCTCGGGCCGCATCGGGTCGACCGCTATCTCGGTGACCAGGGCCACGTTCTCGCGCGCCGTGAGGCTGGGGATGAGGTTGTAGAACTGAAACACGAACCCCACATGCTCGCGCCGAAAGCGCGTCAGTGCCGCTT
>JBOGVC010000174.1:0-4162 GCA_050695275.1 Actinomycetota bacterium
CGCTCGCCGAATCGGGGATCATCGGGATCGCGATCGGGATGGCGCTGCACGGCCTGCTGCCCGTCGCGGAGATCCAGTTCGCGGACTTCATCCATCCGGCGTTCGACCAGGTCGTCTCGGAGGCCGCTCGCCTGCGGTACCGATCGAACGGCGATTTCGGCGTGCCGATGGTGATCCGGACGCCGTACGGGGGCGGGATCCACGGCGCGCTGTACCACTCGCAGTCGATCGAGGCGTTCTACGCGCACATCCCCGGGATCAAGGTCGTCGTGCCGGCCACACCCGCCGACGCCGCCGGTCTGCTCCGCAGCGCCATCCAGGACCCCGATCCGGTCCTGTTCCTCGAGCACAAGAAGACCTACCGCGCGATCAAGGGGGAGGTAGCCGACGGCGCCTACCTCACGCCGATCGGGGTCGCGGAGGTCAAACGGGAGGGCGACGACCTGACGTGCATCAGCTACGGCTACTCGCTCCACCTCTGCCTCGATGCCGCACAGCGCCTGGCCGACGACGAGGGCGTCGCCGTGGAGGTCGTCGACGTGCGGACCCTCGCGCCGCTCGACGTCGACACGATCGTGGGCTCCGTCCGCAAGACCGGGAAGGCCATGGTCGTCTACGAGGACAACCGGACGTACGGCGCGGGCGCGGAGATCGCCTCCACGATCGCCGAGCAGGCCCTGTTCGACCTCGATGCCCCGATCCTCCGCATCGGGGGGCCGGACATCCCCGCGATGCCGTTCGCGGCGCCGCTCGAGCACTACTTCATGGAGCCCGAGCCGGACCACATCTACGCGCGGATGCGCGAGCTCGCCCGCGCATAGCGGGACGCTGGCTACACTCGAACGGATGGCATCCATGGCGCACGGGACCGACCACAATCCACAGAGAAGGCGCCTGCATCTGCCGATCGTGGGGGTCACGAACGGCCCCGGCGTGGAAGCGGTGACGGGCCGCAAGCCCCCGTGGCTCAAGGTGCGGCTCACGACCGGCCCCAACTACGAGGACCTCAAGGGCATCATGCGGGAGCGATCGCTGCACACCGTCTGCGAGGAGGCGATGTGCCCGAACATCCGCGAGTGCTGGGAGGAGCGCGAGGCCACGTTCCTGATCCTCGGCTCGAAGTGCACCCGACGCTGCGGCTTCTGCGACGTGATGACGGCGAAACCCGACCCGGTCGACGCAGGTGAGCCGGCGCGGATCGCCGAGGCTGTCAGTGAGATGGGGCTGCGCTACGTGGTGCTCACCGGCGTCGCTCGCGACGACCTGGAGGACGGCGGGGCGGGCCTCTGGGCTTCAGCGATCCGTGCCGTCCGCGAGGCGGTCCCCGGGATCGGCGTGGAGGTGCTGCCCTCGGACTTCAAGGGTGGCGAGCGTGACATCGCGACCGTCCTGGACGCCGAGCCCAACGTGTTCGCCCACAACCTCGAGACCGTGCGCAGGCTCCACGACCGGACCCGGCCGGCGTTCGGCTACGACCGGTCCCTGGACGTGCTTCGGTTCGCGAAGCGGCACCGAGCCGGTCAGGTCACGAAGTCGAACCTGATCCTCGGCATGGGCGAGCGACCCGAGGAGATCCCGGCCGCGATGATGGATCTCCGTGAGGCCGGCATCGAGATCCTCACGATGGGCCAGTACCTCCAGCCGACCGGCTTCCACCTCCCCGTGGACCGCTGGGTGCATCCCGACGAGTTCGCGGAGTGGAAGCGGTTCGGCGAAGAGATGGGCATCGCCCACGTGGAGGCGGGACCGCTCGTCCGCTCCAGCTACCACGCCGGCAAGCAGCTCAAGCGCGCGGTGGAAGCCGGGGTCTCAGCCTCCGCTTGACGAGGGCGCGGCCGTGAGCGTGCCGGGCTCGCGGGCGCGATCGAGCGCGTCCCTCGCCTTCATGCGACCGACGACGTCCGCGAACGAGAACTCACCGACCCAGGCCTTCTCACGAGCGACATCGAGCTTGCGCCGCCAGAGGTAGAGGCCCACGGAGACGAGCGCGATCATGCCGAGCGCGTAGAGCACGTAGCTGGGTACCGTCAGCAAGAACCACACAGTGGATGGCACGACGACTGCGATCAGTGCGACATAGAACGCCCTACCAGTACCGGTCTTGGGCCACTGCATAACAACCTCCCCGATCTCAAGGAACCGTGGAAGGCAAGGTCGCGAGGTCTTCGCGCGTTCGCCCCGTCTTGGGCGGTTCCACCAGTGGTGGACGGTGTTCAGTCTGCGAGGACGCTGCGGTCCTCGGCGGTGCGATCCCGCAGGAACGATCCCCTCCCACGGTCCGAGTGGAGCGTGAACCCATTCGGGACCCGTTGAGACGCGTTCCGCATCCGGGGCCTCAGCCGATAGGACAGGGCTTCCAGGAGTCGAGCAGTGGGATCGCGCAAGGTGGTTCTCATTCGGTGCCCTCCCTCGTTGGGGGGCTGCCCTCGGCCTCTTCGGGAGCGGTCCCGCTCACTTCGTATGTCCATCCTCTCACTTCCGGCCTACGGCACGACGGGTCACCCGGACCCACCATCGCTAGAGCAGTCGCAGTTGCTCGGCTTCGTGCTCCCGCGGACGATCGCGATCGCGGCGGAAGAACCTGCGCGCCGGCTCGACCGTCCGACGGATCCCACCGGCGGCGGCGATCATCGACGACACTTGCCGGCTGAGTCCTTCGCGCTTCGCCTTCGGACCGTAGGGGTGCCGGTACATCTCGAGGTAGCGCGGCACGAGGTCGGGGTGCGCCTCGTCCAGCCACGGGAGGAACTCTTCGCGGACCCCGGGCCGAAGGTGCAACAGGATCGGCGAAACGTGAGTGGCGCCGGCCTCGATCGCCGCCTCGACGACCTCGCGGAGCTGCTCCGGACGATCCGAGATGCCCGGCAGGACCGGCCCCATCAGCACGCCGGTCGGGATGCCGGCTTCGGTGAGCGTCGCGATCGCGTCGATCCTCGCCTTCGGATGGGGCGTGCCGGGCTCTGTCTCCCGCCAAACCGCGTCGTCGAGCGTTCCGATCGAGAACGCCGCAGAGACCGTGGTGACCTCGGCCGCTCGCTGCAGGAGGTCGACGTCTCGAAGGATGAGGGTGCCCTTGGTCAGGATCGAGAACGGGTTCCGATAGTCGACGAGCGCCTCGATGATGCCGCGCATCAGCTTGTACCGGCCTTCGGCTCGCTGATAGGGGTCGGTGTTCGTGCCCATCGCGATGTGCTCGCCCTTCCACCGCTTCGCGGCGAGCTCGCGACGGAGCACGTCGGGCGCGTTGACCTTCACGACGATCTTCGAATCGAAGTCACGACCCGCGTTCATGCCGAGGTACGTGTGCGTCGGCCTCGCGAAGCAGTAACGGCATGCATGGCTGCATCCCCGATAGGGGTTGATCGTCCAGTCGAACGGGAGCGCGCCGCCGGGCACGCGGTTGATGATCGACTTCGCCTCGGACTCGATGAACGTGATGCCCCGGAACTCGGGCGTGTCGAAGGTCCTCCGAGCGATCTCGAACAGCTGGTCCATGGACCGACCAGGATAGAACGTATGTTCGATTCTGACCAGTCAAGGTCAGTGAGGAGCGTCGACCCGCTGGGCCAGTCTGGGCAGCATCGCCAGCGCGATGTCCGGCTCCTCTTTGAGGAGCTTCTGGAAGTCCCGCCGAGAGATCGCGAGACAACGCACCGGCGTCTTGGCCTGGATGCGCGCGTTCCGCGGTTGATCGGTCAGGAGCGCGAGCTCGCCGAAGAACTCCCCTGGTCCGAGCTCCCATGCGCGGCCATCGGGCGTCCGAACCTCCACGGTTCCCTCCTCCAGCACGAACATCCCCGATCCCGGCTGCCCTACCTCGACGAGCACCCATCCGGCCGGCTCTTCGAACTCGGTCGACAACTCACCGATGCGCTGCAGGGTGTGGTCGTGGAGGTCCGCGAAGAGCGGGATCTGCCGGAGCTTCTCGATGTCCATCGCGGTGACGCTACACGAGGGCTCAAGCAGTGAGCGAGGAACGAGCGAACGTAGCCCCGACGAGAAGTAGAGGAGCCGGCCTGTAAGCCGGATCCTGTACCGGGACCGAGGTCCCGGCGGCGGCCATCTCTCTCGGCGCGCAGGCGGATCGCTCCGCCGCGCCGCCGCGTCGCGGTTCACCCGCGCCGTGCGGCCTACCCGGCGGCTCGGACGGGCCGTCCTCGAA
>JBOGVC010000175.1:0-11416 GCA_050695275.1 Actinomycetota bacterium
GTAGGGCGACTGATGCCGTAGTGCCGGCACGTCTTGGCCACGTTGCCGCTGACCTCCTGGCAGTACCGGATCATCGCCAAGCGCCGCGCCACGTTGCGGCTCTGCTCCCGCTCGGTCATCGGTTCCCCCCTTCCTCGAGAGACCCGATGTGTACACGATGTCCGTCAGTTCCAGACTCCAGCGCCCACCACGTCACACGTAGGTCAGGACGGACCTCTTTCTCGTCTGTCTCATCCCCGCGCGACACGCGAATCCGTGAGGACCTATCCGTCGCTAGAAGGAGGCAGGTTCCTCCGTCTCCCCGGACGTCGATCCCACTGCGTGCGATCGACGGGCGGGAAGTATCGCGCGACTCATCACGACTGCTTCGGCGAGGTCGACGAGCTTGCGGTTGGTTCGTCGGGCTTCAGCTCGCAGCATCTCGAACGCGGCCTGCTCCTCGATTCCGTGTCGCTCCATCAGGATGGCCTTGGCTCGCTCGGTGACCGCTCGTCGTCCGAAGGCACCTTCGAGGTCGTGGTATTCGGCGAACCGGCGCAGGACGATGTCGATCGAGCTCTGCATCTCCTGGGAGTCGTCCCCGTGGGCGATGTAGGCGAAGATCCCCCGTTTGGCTGCCTCTTCCACGAACGTACGATCCTGCACATCGAGAACAGCGATCACCGGACAGGCAGCCTCGTGCACGATCCGGTCGATCATCTCCAGGCCCTTGGTGTTGCCCTCGTGCACGATGACCACAGCTACGTCGGGGCGTTCGGTCGCCGTGATGCGAGCGACCTCGGGCAAGGACGACTCACGAGCGATGACGTCGTGGCCCAGCCCGGCCACCGTTTGGGTGACCTGATCGAGGCGCACTCCCGGTCCATCGGTTCAGGACACGCAGACGGGGGATGTCCTTTTCCTCCATAGCGGTCCGGAATGGACCCACGGATGGTAACAAGGCGTGCCTCGATGCAGGAAGAACACGTGGAATCCATGGAGCACATGCCGGCCGCCAGCATGGCCCATGACACCCCCAACAGCATCACCGTGCAGCCGGGTGAGACCAAGCAGTTGACTTGGCGGTTCGGGGACGCAGCGACCGTGGAGTACGCATGCCACCAGGATGATCACTACCAAGCGGGAATGCGCGGGGAGGTCTCGATCGCCTGATGGAGATCCACGAAGGGATCGGATGGCGATGACGATGTCACCTGCCCTCAGGAAGTTCGGGCTGGCGGCGCATCTGGCTCTCTCGATCGGTTGGATCGGGGCCGTCGCCGCCTATCTGGCTCTCGACGTGGCCACGGCGACGAGCCAGGACACAACAACGCTACGCGCCTCCTATCTCGGGATGGAGTCGATCGCCCGCTACGTCATCATTCCGTTGGCCGTCTCGTCACTCCTCACCGGGCTCGTGATGTCTCTGGGGACGAAGTGGGGTCTGTTCCGGCACTACTGGGTGCTCATCTCGTTCACGCTGACCGTTATCGCAACCGCCGTTCTGCTGGTGGAAATGAGCATGATCAGCTCCTTCGCCGACATGGCAGCAGATCCCGCAACCCCCAGCGAGCATCTCCGTGCGATGCCGAGCACACTCGTCCATTCCGTCGGTGGCACGATCGTGTTGCTCGTGATCCTCGTGCTGAACGTGTACAAGCCACAGGGCATGACCCGGTATGGATGGCGGAAGCAGCAGGAACAACGTGCCTCACGCGATGGATCTGATCTGGTAGGGCAAGGCTCGATTCGATAGAGGCGCATCGTGACCCCGGTGCTGTAGATCTTCGGGCGACGAAACGATCACCCACGCTCTGGAGCGCATGGTCAACGGCTGGTCAACGGTGACGGTCGGCGCGCGAGCGGCGCCAGAGGCGCATCTCGACGGATCACCGAAGGTTGACGGTCTGTACCAGACCTCCTAAAGTGAACCGAATGGTTCAGTATCAACAGACGCTCGATCGGGCGTTCTCGGCCCTCGGCGATGGCACGCGCAGGGACATCCTCGAGCGCTTGCAGCTCGGACCCGCCTCCATCTCGGAGCTCGCGGCGCAGGCCCGGATGTCGCTGCCGGGTGTGGCGAAGCACGTGCGGGTCCTGGAGGAGGCGCGGCTCGTGACCACGGAGAAGAAGGGTCGGACCCGAGAATGCCGTCTGGGCCCCGAGCGGTTGGACGACATCACGGCATGGATCGAGTCGTATCGCGCCGTCTGGGAGCGGCGGCTGGATCGCCTGGAGGCGGTTATCGAGAAGCGGAAGGGGAAGGGGAAATGACCTACGAGATGAGGATCGAGCGCATGCTCGACGCGCCCGCGGAGCTGGTCTTCGACACGATGCTCGATCCCGCGTTCAAGGACGAGATCTACACGGATCTCGTGGAAGGCTGGAGCGCGAGGCGGTTCGAGGTCGACCTCCGCGTCGGGGGCACGTGGAGGACCGAGTTCGGCCCGCGGGACTCGGACGGGGAGGAGATCGGCGTCGTCACGAACGTGTTCACGGCGATCGACCGCCCGCGGCGGCTGGCGTACAACACGTCGATGTACGTGTCCGCCTGGGGACGGACCGTCGACTGGATCGAGGAGGTCACGTTCGAGGAGCACGACGGGAAGACCCTCCTGACGGTCCGAGCCGAATTCGAGACCCAGGCGGATCGGGATGCGTTCGAGGGCGGGACGCCCGAGTACCTCGACGCGTTGCAGCGTGTGGTCGAGCGGCGTGTGCGGGAGGGAGTGCGATGAGGGATATGGAGCCTCAGACGGCGGGCGCGGACGCGATGACCACCCTCGCCTCGATCACCGTCACACCGTTCTTCGTTGCCGATCTGCACGTCGACGGTGAACGCATGCCGATCTACGTGCACGTCATCCACCATCCCGATGCGCGTGTGCTCGTGGACACCGGCATGACGGAGCTGCACCCGTGGCTGGCAGACATGGATCCCCGCCTCCGGCCGCTGAGCGAGCAGGACTTCGACGTCGCCGGCATCGACATCGTCGTCAACACGCATCTACATGGCGATCACTGCGGGGGCAACCACCTGTTCGCAGGCAAGCCGATCTACGTCCAGCGCCGAGAGCTCGACGACGCGCGCACCGAGGACGACTACACGATCCGCGAATGGGTCGAGGCGCCCGGCGTGCGGTACGTGACGGTCGACGGCGAGCTCGAGCTGCTTCCCGGGGTCCGACTCGTTCCGGCCCCGGGCCACACGCCCGGTTCGCAGGTGGTCGTCGTCGAGACCGGCCGGCGGCCGGTCGTCATCGGCGGCGACATGGCGGTCTGGTTCGGCGAGCTCGACGAGCCGAGCACCGAAGGCCAGCTGCTGGTGCGTGCGCTCGACCCCGAGCTGGTCTGGCTCGCCCACGAGCACAAGCCTTGGCGACCCCCCACCGTCGAAGGCATCACGCCGGCGGAGGATGGATAATTGAGCGGCCGCTGCGGTCGCGACTCACGGGAAGGAAGATCCGGGTCGCCCGCCTCCTGAACATGCCGTGCAGTAGACCTATCGGTCGACAGCAGACGCTTGACTTGACTCCCGCCAGCCACGGGGCCATGTTCAATCGTCTCTAGCGGGACGGGGGTGGACCCGATGTCCCAGCAGGATGAGCTCGTCAACCTCAACGCGGAAGCTCCTGAGGCCCTGGGTAACGGGACACGGCCTGCCCGCAAGTCCGGGTTCAGACGTCGCGGTGCGCGCGATCAACGCGTCGGTGCCAGCTCCATCAGATTCGAGGTGCAATGGCTCAACGAATGCGGAGCGATGCTGAGGTACGCATCCACTCGAGGGATGGAGATCCCGGCGAAAGCCGCGTACACCGTCCGCGAACTGGACAACAAGCGTTCGGAGTTCGGCGAGGGTTGGATGCCGATCCCACGAGACGCGGCCGACCTCGTGGCTGCTCACTCGAGCCTCAGCAGGCTGGTCGAACCTGCGACGCCGAAGTCGATCACGCTCGTGAACCAGCAATCTCCGGATTCGCCGTGGTTGGCGCTGTTCGGAGGCGTACTCGTCGTGCGTTTGATGATGTTCATGGCGATCGCTTTCCTGGTCGCGTTCCTCATCGTCCTCCCGATCGCTGGCGACGATCCTGCCGACGCGATCGCGACCGGGTCGTGGGGCGAAGGGGTGCTGGGCGCGGTCTACATCGTTCTCGCGGCGGGTCTGGGCGTCTTGTTCTCTCAGCTCTTCCGCATCAACCGGCAGATCTCCAGAGGGCAATACGATCCGACCGAAGACGCCGCCCACATGACGACGATCGTCCTGGGACTGATCGCGGGTGTGATCTTGGCGATGCTGCTGCCCGATGTGCTCAGGCCCAGTGACGCGACCGAGAACTTCTCGCCCGTCCTGCTGGCCCTGCTGGGCGGCTTCTCCGCTCCCGCGGTGTACGGCGTCGTTTCCAGGTTGGTCGACGCGGTAGGAACCCTGGTCGGCGGCGATCCAAGAGACCAGACCGCCGCAGAAGTCCAGGAGGCCATCACGCGAGCCAAGTTGGCGTCGGAGCAGGACCGCCGACGGATCGCAGGCAGGGCATTCCGTGTCGGTGACGACGCGGCCAGGGTTCTGGAGATCGGGGATCCGCAGGAACAGGCTCGTGCCATCCAACGTCTGCGCAACGAGATCACGGACATGTTGAACGACCTCGTACCGGAAGTTGGGACCGACTCGCATCGGCGCGACGGCGACGTCGACCGATCGCCGAAGCAGGCTGCCCCCGAAGCCTCGCAGCCCCCACCACCCACCGGCAGCGCGCCTCGTGAGGGGGGATAGCCGCTCACGCCCCATGGTTCCACGTCGCCGGCTCGGGGATCGGTCTCGCGCCTAGACCGCTGGGATCGATCCCGTCACCCGGGTGGGACTTCGGTCATCCTCGGCTGGAGGCTCTCGGGTGACGCGTCGGGGAAGAATCTGGTGCGAAGCGCCTCCTGCGAGGTGACGTCCTTGGGACGGGGTGGTCCGAAGCTTCCCACCATCGTGATGCCCGCGCGGATCTGATACAGGGCCAGCGGCGATACCGTGCGCACGGCGATGCCGTCGAGATCCGCTTCCTGGTGTCCGAACACACCGTCGGAGAGGTCCACCCGGAAGAGCTTCCCGTCGTGATCCGGGATGTGGAAGCACACGATGCCCTCGTCCGTCCGGTCGTACACGCTGATCTCCAGATCCAGGGTTCCGTCGGTGGTTCCGATCACCATGGGCATCCGCTCGATCGGCTCGAATCGGACCTCTTGTGATGAGAATCCGATCGCGCGGGCGTTCCGGAGTTGCGCGTCCAGCTCCTCCCGGCTCACCAGCACATCGACGTCGTCGTGTGACCTCACCGACCTTCCGTGGAGCAGCGCGTCCTCCGCGAATCCTCCGAACACGTGCACCGCCGGCTCGAACGTCATGAGCGTCTGGAGCAAGGGACCGTAGTCATCCATCGGACGGCATCTTCATCATCCTCGGCCCTCGGAGCAAGCCGACGCGTGGTGCAAGAACGCCGAAGCCCGGTCCCCCGAAGGAGACCGGGCTTCTCGGTGTCTTCCGCCCGCTACGCCGGCTGGAAGTAGTGCTCTTGCCGGTACCGAGCCACCGCCCTTCCCAGGTTGGCGCCCTGGGCGTCTGCCGACATGAAGTGCAGGCCTCCCCACACCCGCGCCTTCCGGATCTCCTTGATCACCTGCGAGAAGCTCGTGAAGTCTCGCGTGATCGCGGGGATCGTCGCCGTCGCCGTGCTCGTCGCGCCGAGGGACATCACGTCGGTCCCGAAGAAGTCCTGCAGCGTCTTCACGATCGAGCTGCTGACGCAGTTGTGACCCGACGGGTGGTCCGGATAGGGCGGGTTCACGAGCAGGGACTCCCACTCCGCATCGGCGGTGGTGTCCGGATTGCCGTCCGTTCCGGCGTTCCGGATCGCCGTCTGGGGCCGCCAGAAGGCGTGGAGCTCCTTATCCAGGAAGCACGCGATCAACGCGTCGGTCCCGGTGAGGTAGAGCATCCCGAAGAACCTCGAGCTCTCGACCGTCGAGAGGTCCTCTTCGTCCGCCAGGTCCTGGAAGATGCGCGACCACATCGCCGCCGCGTTGTCCGCCCAGAACAACGCCGCGTTCGTCTGATCGGCCGTCCGGGTCGAGCCGGTCTTGCGGCCGAGCGACTTCACCTGGTTGAACTCGGTCGCGTATGCCGCACTCCCGAGGGACCTGGGGCCCTTCGTTGCGAAGTCCTCGGCCTCTCCGATCAAGAAGGGGTTGAGGTTCGCCACCCAGCGGAAGTTGTTCCCGCTGAAGGCCTGCCAGTCGCCGGGCCCGGTTCCGGTCGTGAACGCCGTCGGGCTGGTTCGGTTGTCACCCGAGCGAGCCGCGATGATCGCGTTGGCGGCCGCCTGGCCGACAGCCTGCCCCCCGGCGATGCCGGTCTCACCCGCCGAGGTGATCTCGGCGATCGAGGTGGTGTAGTCGGTCGTGAGTTGCGCCGATGGGCTCGGGACCACGGCCAGCAGCACGCGGTACGCGGCCTCGGCCGCCGCCGCATTCTTCGAGTCCGATGGATCCGCTCCCGCCGGAGCCCCGAGGTAGGGTTCGTAGCCGCCATCGATCGCGTTGACCGCGTCGAACATCGCGGCGTGCATCATCGCGAGGTTCAGGAACGCCACCGGCGGCGGCTGCCCCTTCACCACGAAGAGCTCGTGATACGCGTATCGGTTCCACGCCAGCACCTGATCCGATGCCTCGGCTGCCGCTGCCGGGAAGGACGCGGGCAGCGTGAGGCCCGTGACCAGGACGGTCATCCCGACCAGCAGGCCGATCCTCCTGAAACGACGTCCGTTCATCTTCCACCCCTCTTCCTCGATGGACCGCGACCCCGAACGGCGTCATCGGCCCACGATTCAACGTGTCGTAGTCGGACCATCCGTTCGTCGGCCGCGACACCTCCTCTCTCGGTTTCCCTCGAGCGCTCGTTGCATCGCGACGCTAGGAGGCCGGTCCGCCCGGCTCTACGGTGGCGGCCTGGCGAACGGCGGGATGCTGCTTTCCGTGCCGCTACCGTGCTGGGCCGCTTGACGTCGTCCGCGCGATGACCGACAACTGCCGGAGACCTGGGCGCACTGGGGGAATCCGCTGGAGACCGAGCAGACCGAGCAGACCGAGGATGAGCCAACCCTCGATGGGTTGCGCCGAGAGATCGAGGAGCTCCGCGCTTCTCGGAAGCGACTCGCGCTGGCCGCCGACGCCGAACGTCGCGGTATCGAGCGGGCGCTGCACGAGGGCGTGCAGCAGGATCTGGTGGGGCTCGCCGCCAACCTCGAGGTCGCCGCGGGCTCGATGGACTCCGATCCCGCAGCGGCGAGGACGCTCCTCGACGAGCTGCGGCGCGAAACGCGGCGGGCGTTGACGGAGATGCAGGAGCTGGCCAACCGGGTCTTCCCTGCGCTCCTCGAGTCTGGCGGGCTGGTCGCGGAGCTCCGCGCGGCGGCGAGTCGCGCAGGCGTTCAGGCACGGATCGACGTCGACGTGGACGTCACCGTTCCGCCGGACGTGGCCGGCGCCGTCTACTTCTGTGTGCTGGATGCGTTCGAGCGCGCGCCCAGCGGCACCCCGGTCGACGTGCGCGTCCGAGGCGAGGAAGGCGGGATCACCTTCGAGATCCACGTCGACGGAGGAGCGGAGCGCCGCGTCCCGCACGATCGCGTCGAGGCGTTGGGCGGTCGCGTCACCATCACCGCGGAGGGCGACCGGACCACCATGGCCGGATCCCTGCCACTCCAGTGATGACGCTAGTCGCCCTCCGCCAGGTAGAGGATCACGGCCTTGACCCGCTTGTTGACCGACGGCTCCCACGTGAGCCCGAGCTTGAGGAAGATCGAATGGATCACCTTCTCGACCGATCGCTCGGCGAGGAAGAGGGACTCGCCGATCGCTTCGTTGCTCTTGCCCGCCGCCATCTCGCGCAGCACGTCGCGTTCGCGGGCGGTCAAGCTCTTGAGCGGCGACCCCTCGCCGCGGGTCTCCTCCGCGACCAACGCCTCCACGACCTTCGGGTCGATCACCGAGCCTCCGGTCGCGACCGCGCGGATCGCGGAGACGAGTTCGCCCGGATCCTGGACGCGCTCCTTCAGGAGGTAGGAGCGCCCACCGCTCCCGCCCTCCAGGAGCGCGAGGGCGTAGCTCGGGGTCGCGTACTGGCTGAGCACGACGACACCGATGTCGGGGTCCGAGGTGCGGAGCCGCTCCGCCGCCTGGATGCCCTCGTCGCTGTTGCCGGGCGGCATGCGGATGTCGGTGACGACCACATCCGGATGCTCCGTCTCCACCGCGGCGAGGAGGGAGTCGAGGTCGCTACAGACCGCCGCGACCTCGATGTCGGGATCGGTCTCGAGCAGACGCCGGACGCCCTCGCGCACGAGGAGATGGTCGTCGGCGATCACGAGGCGGATCGGCATGCCGCGAGGATACGCCCGTGACCAGCGTCCTCGTCGTCGACGACAACGACCGGAACCGGAAGCTGGCGCTCGACGTCCTGAGCGCCGCGGGGTTCCGAACGGTCGGAGCGGCCACGGCGGCGCAGGGGATCGCGCTCGCGCGGGAGCACGTACCGGACGTCATCCTCATGGACCTCCGGCTCCCCGATATGGATGGCGTGGACGCGACGCGGAGCCTCGCGGCCCACGAGCGAACGGCTCTCATCCCGGTGGTCGCGATGAGCGCATCTCCGCTCGAAGGCAGCGAAGACTGGCTCGAGGAAGCGGGCTTCGCCGGATGGCTCGAGAAGCCGATCCACGTGAGCGCGTTCCCCGAGCAGGTCGGCCGTTACGTCGCAAGGAGGACGGAGTGACGAGTTCGAGGGCAGTACCGTGCTAGCACCCCCGAAGCACACGGTTGACCTGGTGGGCCGAGACGATCGCGCTCCCTAGCCTCTAGACGGATCGGCTCTGCGATGTGAACATCGCCGAGCACCAACGGCCCGGAGGGCCTGAGCGGAAGGGGGTATCACGATGCGGAAGCTTGTGATCGGTGGCGCAATCGGGGTCTTCCTCATCTCGGTCGTGCTCGCAGGATGCGGCGGATCGACAGCCGGATCGGGTGGAGACTCGGCCCGCCGGTTCCAGGACATATGGGAGATCGATCAGATCGAGAAGGAATTCCACCGTGCTCAGACGCAGAAGGACATCGATCTGATGGTGAGCCTGTACGCGCCCAACGCCACGATGACGGTGGGTCAGGGAGCGACCGCGTCGGGGCTGGACGAGATCCGGCGATTCTGGGCGGAAGAGGCAGCGCCCTTCCAGGATGAGAACAACTGGATGTCGGATCACCCGGCGTACAAGTTGGAGATCACGGTCAACGGCGACCGCGGCACGCTGCACTTCGAGTGCCACTACGTCGACATCGATACCGGCAAGGTCGTGTCGGCCACGACCGCCGACTTCGATGTGGCCCGGATCGACGGGAACTGGCTGATCACGAACATGATCGGCGGGACCACAGTCCTGGAAGTCTGAGACCTTGGTCGACGAGCAGGAGTCTCGGGTCGCCCGCGAAGGGCGGCGACGGATCGGCGATCCATTCGTCAGGGCGGTCGCGCGCCTGCATGTCAACGTTCGGACGAAGCTGCTGGTCGCGTTCGTCGGCACATCCCTGTTGCTGGTCGCGGTCGGACTCTTGGGGCAAGTCGTGCTCGGGCAGTCGAACGACCGGGTCGCGAGCGTCAGGCCCCTCCAGAAACGGGCCGTTGAATACAGCCAGCTCCAGGCACAGGCTCGGTATCTCCGGAATGTCCTGACGGTGAACGTCGCAACCGACTTCAACACCGTCTGGCCGGACGTTGCACCCCCACAGATCCGCGGGAAGTATTCGCTCGCGGTGGATCTCTTCGCGGTCGACGCCGCCCGTCGGATCGGGGCGAGCACTGCCTCGGGTCAACTCCTGTTCACGCCCCCTCGGGAGGACCAGAAGATCCTGGACGGGATCACGGGCAAAGCCGACGAGCTCTCCAGGTTGCTCGTGGAGAGGATCATCCCGCTGTACGGTGATCGGACGACGATCTCGAACGAGAACGAGGAGATGCGGCCGCACCGAGCACATGCAGAGGGGCTCGCGAGCGATCTCCACCAGGAGGCCTCCAGGCTCGCGAACAGGACGACCGACGAGATCAACCGATTGATCGCCCGGAACGCGAGCTCCTTCGAGAGCTCTCGCGTCCTGTTCATCAGCGTTGCGGCAGGAGCACTCGTGCTCGCGCTGCTCCTGGGATTGGTCCTGTCGTGGTCGCTGATCGGGCCGATCCAGCGGATCGACAATCGCCTCGCCGCGATCGCATCCGGCGACTTCTCCGGCCACGTGGAGGTCGACAACCGAGACGAGTTGGGCGCGTTGGGTGCCAACGTCAACCGGATGAACAACGAGCTGCGGCGCCTCTACACCGAGCTCGAGGAGGCGAGCCGGCACAAGTCGGAGTTCCTGGCCAACATGTCCCACGAGCTGCGGACGCCCCTGAACGCGATCATCGGCTTCTCACAGGTGCTCCACGACGAGATGGTCGGCTCGGTCAACGAGAAGCAGGCGGAGTACCTCGACGACATCATCTCGTCGGGGAACCATCTCCTCTCGCTGATCAACGACGTGCTCGATCTCTCCAAGGTCGAGGCCGGACAGGTCGAGCTCCAGATGCACCCGTTCTCCCTCCGGGAGGCCCTCGAGCGTGGCGTGGTGATGGTGCGCGAGCGCGCGACGGAGGACGGGGTCCGCGTCGCGTTCACCGCCGACCCCGAGGTCGACGTGGTGGACGGCGACGAGCGCCGGATCAAGCAGGTCATCTTCAACCTGCTCTCGAACGCGGTGAAGTTCACGCCGGCCGGCGGGGAGATCGACGTGAGCGCCACTCGCGTGAACGGCGAGGTCAGGGTTTCCGTCGCCGATACCGGCCCGGGCGTCGCTCCGGAGGACCGGGATCGGATCTTCGAGGAGTTCCAGCAGAGTGAGACGGGGGTCGGGCATCGCGAGGGGACCGGTCTGGGACTGGCGCTTTCGAAGCGATTCGTGGAGCTCCACGGCGGGCGGATCTGGCTCGAGAGTGAGCTCGGTCACGGGAGCACCTTCACCTTCGCGCTGCCGGCGGGATCGGCCACGTCATGACGGGCGAGCAGATCCTCGTGGTCGAGGACAACGAGAAGAACATGAAGCTGGTCCGTGACGTCCTGGTCGCGACCGGCTTCCGCACCCTGGAGGCGACGACCGCCGGCGAGGCGATCGACATGGCAGACGAGCACACACCGGACCTCGTGCTGATGGACATCCAGCTCCCGGACCTCGACGGCGTCCAGGCGCTCTACCGATTGCGGGCGAACACGCGGACGGCGGCGATCCCCGTCCTCGCCCTGACCGCGCAGGCGATGCGCGGGGATCGCGAGCGGTTCCTGGCGGAGGGATTCGACGGCTATGTGTCGAAGCCCGTGAA
>JBOGVC010000176.1:0-6953 GCA_050695275.1 Actinomycetota bacterium
GCATGGGAGCCGGGAGTCGGATGGCATGGGTCCACCCGCTGGACGAAGCGGGTCGACTCGATCGGACCGACTGGATCCCCGTGAGAGGGCACGCCACAGCGAGCGGGGTGACTCGGGGCACCATCACCCTGGACGAGCCCGGGAGCTACGACGTCTTGCCTATCTGGCGGACCTGGCGCGATCGTCCTGACGGTGACGGTTTCCCGGGCGTGGCCCGGATCGAGGTGGGAGGACCCCTCCGGATCGTTCCCATGACCATCGCAGCCCTCGGGATCGCGGGCACCGCGTTCGCTCTCACCGCGCGGAGGCGGCGAACGGTCCGAGCTACCCCGTGATGGTCGAGGGATCGCAGTTCCCGCCGGAGAGTACGACGCACACCCGCTCGCCGGATGAGACGTCGAACGCGCCCGATCGCAGGGCCGCGAACGCCGCCGCCCCGCCGGGCTCGACGATCAACCTGGCGTCCTCCCAGAGCGCTCGTTGCGCGTCGCGGATCTGATCCTCCGTGACGAGGGCCATCCGGTCTACGCGATCGCGCACGATCGGGAAGACGTGGTCGCCCACCCGTGCGGCTCCGAGCGAATCCGAACCGAGGCCGCCGACCGGAACCACGACGGGTTCGCCAGCAGCGAGCGCCCCCGTCATCGACGCGCAGCCCTCGGGCTCCACGCCGATCACCCGGACCCGGTCGCCGCACCACGCCGCGATCCCGGCGAGCGGTCCACCGCCGCCGACGCCCATCAGGATCGTGTCGACATCGGGGACCTGCTCCTCGATCTCGAGCCCGAGCGTCCCGCCGCCGGCGATCACCTCCGGTTGATCGAACGGGTGCATCAGTAGTGCTCCGCTCTCTGCGGCACGGGCGCTCGCCGCGGCCTGCGCTTCGGCCCAGTACCCCTCGACGATCGTGACGTTCGCGCCGTGGGCGCGGACGCGATCCACCTTCGTCGTCGGCGAGGTCGACGGGATGAACACGTCGGCCGGGACACCGGTCTCGCGGGCGGCGTACGCGACCGCGAGGCCGAAGTTGCCGCCGGATGCCGCGATCACACCCGCGGCAGGAACCTCGCTCGACAGGAGCTTGTTGAACGCTCCTCGTGGCTTGAACGAGCCGGTGTGCTGGAGCAGCTCGAGCTTCGCGACGACCGAGGCGCCGTGCAGCTCGCCCAGCTCGAGGACGGGCGTCCGCCGGATCCGACCGGCGATCCGCTCGGCGGCGGCACGGACGTCATCGGTCCCGACGGTCATGGGGTCGCATCCAACCACAGCCATAGACTCTCCGGCCGATGAGCGGATCCGACGAGCTGTTCGCGCGGGCGAAGCGGGCGATCCCTGGTGGGGTGAACTCACCGGTGCGCGCGTTCGGCGCGGTCGGCGGCGTGCCGCGATTCGCCGTCCGGGGCGAGGGCGCCTCCTTCGAGGACGAGGACGGGCGCCGGTACGTCGATCTCTGTCAGTCGTGGGGCGCCTCGCTCTTCGGCCACGCGCGCAAGGAGATCGTGGACGCCTCCGCGGAGGCGGCTGCCCGCGGGACGTCCTTCGGCATCCCCACCGAAGCGGAGGTCCTCCTCGCCGAGCGGGTCGTCTCGATGGTTCCCTCGATCGAACAGATGCGGCTCGTCTCGTCCGGGACCGAGGCGGCGATGTCGGCGATCCGGCTTGCCCGCGGCGCCACCGGCAAGGACGCCCTGATCAAGCTCGAGGGCTGCTACCACGGTCACTCCGACGCCCTGCTCGCGCACGGCGGGGGCAGCGGGCTGGCCACGTTCGGGATCCCGAGCACGCCCGGCGTCACCGCCGGTGCCACGCGCGACACCCTGGTCGCACCGTTCAACGACCTCGATCGAGTCCGGGCGCTCTTCGAGGCGAACGAGGATGGCGTCGCCACGCTCATCGTCGAACCGGTGCCCGCGAACATGGGCGTCGTCCCGCCCGAGGAGGGCTACCTCGAGGGTCTCCGCCTCCTCTGCGACGAGCACGGTGCGCTCCTGATCTTCGACGAGGTGATCACCGGATTCCGGATCGCCCGTGGCGGAGCCCAGGAGCGCTTCGGGGTCACCCCCGACCTCACCGTCCTCGGCAAGGTGATGGGGGGCGGGTTCCCGTGCGCTGCGTTCGGCGGCCGTCGCGACCTGATGGAGCAGCTCGCGCCGGTGGGCCACGTCTACCAGGCGGGGACGCTGAGCGGGAACCCGGTCGCGGTGGCGGCCGGCCTGGCGGCCCTCGACCTCATCGACGCCGAGGACCCGGACCCCGGGCTGGAGACCACCGCCGACGACCTCCAGGCCGGCCTCGCGCAGGCCTTCGAGTCGAACGGCATCGACGCCACGATCAACCGGGCCGGGTCCCTGTTCAGCGTCTTCTTCTCGGACGGTCCCGTCAGGAACTTCGACGACGCGAACGCCGCGGACCACGACCGGTTCGCGCGCTTCTTCCACCACATGCTCGACGAGGGCGTGTACCTCCCGCCGTCCGGCTACGAGCTGTGGACGCTCTGCTCGGCGTTCGGCGAGGCGGAGCGAGAAGCGGTGCTCGGGGCGGCCAGCCGCTTCCGCGACTGACCGCCCCGACGCTCACACCAGCGTGAGGGTGGTGTCCTGCACCAACTCCGGCTCGTCGCCGTCGGACGCCGGCTCGGTGGCGATGCAGAACGTCCCCACGATGTGCTCGCCCGCGTCGTGCGTCGGCGCGACACGGCACCACATGCGCCCCTCGATCCCCGGGAGGCTGAACGTGACCGTTTCCCCCGTCAGCGCGGCCGCGTGGGCCTCGAGGATCGGGAGGCTCTCCCCCTCCATCCCGAACGCTTCCAGGAGCTCACGGCCGTCGAGGAAACGAGGATGGATCCCGAGATGCTGGGACGCCACCCACGAGACCCCTCGGAGGCGGAGCGAGCCGTCCGTCGTCCACAGGACCGCGGGGAAGTGATCCCCGTCATCGTCCGATGGGACTGGGTCACGGCGAGGTGGGGACCAGTCCACCGTGTCCGTGATCCCGATGAGCTCCCACTGTCGCATGTGCCTCTCCTCCTCGGTGCGGGCTCCCCTTCACTACCCGATATCGGGTAGCAGCTTCGCCGGGAGTATCGGCGAAGAGGACCATTTCGGCCTTCCCCGAGGGGACTAGGGCTTCCGGAGAGGGGAACTGGCGCCCCCGCTGCAACGGATGCACCTCCGGCTGGCACTATGGAACCGAGAGTCATCGACGAGAGAGGAACCGACATGCCAACCGAGATCGCAACCTTCGGCGCCGGATGCTTCTGGGGCGTGGAGCACCTGTTCCGGACGGTCCCCGGAGTCACCGACGCCATCTCCGGCTACAGCGGAGGCTTCGTCGAGAACCCCTCGTATCAGCTGGTCTGCACGGACACCACCGGACACGCCGAGGTCGTCCAGGTGACGTTCGATCCCGAGGTCGTCTCCTACGACCAGCTCCTCGAGGTCTTCTGGGCGATGCACGATCCGACCCAGGTGAACCGGCAGGGACCGGACCGAGGCTCGCAGTACCGGAGCGTCGTCGTCACCCACTCGGAGGAGCAGCGGACGGCGGCGGAGGCGTCCCGGGACCGAGCCCAGACCCGGTACGACCGGCCGATCGCCACGGAGATCGAGCCGTTCGCGGCGTTCTACCCGGCCGAGGACTATCACCAGCGGTACTACCTCAAGAACGGTCACCAGCCGTACTGCCACGCGATCCCGCCCGGCCTGCTGGGGGACCTGGGGTTGGTGCCCGCGTAGGCACAGGTCACGGTTCGACCACGCGCGGCAGACCTGCGACCCTGCGCCCGTGGCCGACCTTCGTCCCCCTCGCGACATCCAACCGCTGCTCGATCGCTTCGTGGAGGTCTGCTCGAACGACGACGGGGTCGTCGCCGCGTTCCTCGGCGGCTCCCGTGGGCGCCGCGAGGCGGACGCGTATTCGGACGTCGATCTCTGTGTGATCGCGAAGGCGGACGCGTACGAGGCGCTCGTCGCTGATCGAGCTGGCTTCGTCGCGCGCCTCGGGACGCCGCTCTTCTTCGAGGACTTCGGATTCGCGAACCTCGTGTTCTTCGTCCTCCCCGACGGGACCGAATGCGAGCTCTTCTTCGGGAGCGAGGGGCGACTGGTAGAGCTCGAGCCGGGTCCGACGATCCGACCGTTGTTCGACCCGGGCGGGATCCTGGAGGGCGTCGCGTTCGCGGAGGAGCGGACGGACCCGCGGGAGCAGCACGAAGTGCTCCGGCAGATCCTGTCGTGGTTCTGGCACGAGCTGTCGCACTTCATCAGCGCGATGGGACGAGGCGAGCTCTGGTGGGCTGCCGGCCAGCTCGAGTCGCTCCGCGGTCACTGCGTGAACCTCGTCCGGATCGAGCACGGGGTGTTCGCCGGCGAGGAGCCGTACGAGAAGCTCGACCGCACGATCGATCCTGCCGCGCTGTCCCCGATCGCCGGGACGTTCGTGCCGATGGAGCGGGACGCCTTGCTGCGAGCCGCACGGGAGCTCGTCCGCTTCTACACGGAGAAGGCCCCGGGCGTCGCGGAGGAGAACGGGGCGACGTATCCACTCGAGCTCGCGGAGCTGATGGTCAAGCGCCTTGACGACCTCGGAGGCACGCGCTAGCCGTCGCGGAAGCCGACGAGCTTGTGGGAGCCGTCGCAGAACGGCTTGTTCTGCGAGTACCCACACCGGCAGAGGGTCTGCCGATTGCGGACCTCGTACGGCGCGCCGTCCGCTCCGACGACCCGCACGCCGCCGCGAACGAACAGCGGCCCGTTCCGGAACACGCCGATCTCGGGTTCGTACTCCGGCTCGTGGTCCGGCGAGTCGACCGAGTCCGCCCACGCCAGGCGTCCGGAAGGACAGAGCTGGACCATGCGTCCCATCCGTTCGCGGACGGCCGGATCCGTGTCACCGAGCATCTGCCAGACGCCGGTGAACCGATCCTTGCAATAGCCGGCTTTCGTGCAGATCGAGAGGTCGTCGCTGATGATCGCTCCGTCTTCGGCCTGGAAGACGTCCGCCCTCGCGTCGCGTGGGCCGTGATCCGCGCGCTCCCTGACGTCGACGCGTGGCTCCTCGAGGTGGCTGTCGTCGCAGAACGGCTTGTTCCCGCTCTTGCCGCAGCGGCACAGCCGGTAGGTCTCGTCCGTGTCCAACGGTTCGAACGGTGCGTAGTCCACCGGCTCGCCGAACTCGGTCTTGACCGTCCTCGTCCGTGCGATCGGCAGCGGACCCTTCACCTCGTAGGGGCCGTTCTCCTCGATCCGGATCTCCGGCTCGGACATGGGCGGCATCCTCCCACGTGGTCCTGGATGCGTGAACCCTCATCCCTCCGACCTTCGGGAGGACCGGTCCTCGATTCGGTCCTCGGAGACGACTATCCTTCGAACGCGTGTTCGAGGAACTGAACCCGGAGCAGCAAGCCGCCGTCCTTCACGGCGAGGGACCGCTCCTCGTCGTGGCCGGGGCCGGCAGCGGCAAGACGATGACGCTGGCGGCGCGGGTGGCCTCGCTGATCGAGCGCGGGACGAGGCCCGAACGCATCCTGCTCCTCACGTTCAGCCGTCGCGGCGCGAGAGAGATGCTCTCGCGCGCCGAACGGCTGACCGAGAAGGACGACGCCGGACGCGTGTGGGGCGGCACGTTCCACGCGGTGGGCAATCGGCTCCTCCGGCTCCACGGCCGCGCCCTGGGTCTCACGCCCGACTTCACCGTCCTCGACCAGGCCGACGGCGCCGACGTGATGAACCTCCTCCGCGACGAGCTCGGCTACTCGTCCCGTGAGCGGCGCTTCCCGCGCAAGGACACCCTGGCCGCGATCTACTCGCGGACCGTGAACGCCGGCGAGCGGCTCGTCGACGTCCTGAAGGGTCACTATCCCTGGTGCCTGGACGAGGCCGAGGGCATCGTCGACATCTTCCGCGCCTACACCGAACGCAAGCGCCGACAGCACGTCCTCGACTACGACGACCTGCTGTTGTTCTGGAAGGCCCTCGCGACGTCGCCGGCCACGGGTACCCAGCTCGCGGCGATGTTCGACCACGTCCTCGTCGACGAGTACCAGGACACGAACGCGCTCCAGGCCGACATCCTCGAGGGGATGCGCCCGCCCGACGGACCGCGGAACCTCACGGTCGTCGGAGACGACGCCCAGGCGATCTACGGGTTCCGCGCCGCCACGGTGAAGAACATCCTGGAGTTCCCCGAGCGCTTCCCGGGCACGACGGTGATCAAGCTGGAGCGGAACTACCGCTCGACACCGCCGATCCTGGCGGCGTCGAACGCGATCATCGCGCTCAGCCCGCAGCGGCACGAGAAGACGCTCTGGTCCTCGCGCGAAAGCACGATGCTCCCGGTGCTCCGTGCAAGTCTGGACGAAGCCGAGCAGAGCGATGCCGTGTGCCGGGCAGTCCTCGGCCATCGGGAGGAAGGCGTCCCCCTGAAGGCACAGGCGGTCCTGTTCCGCGCCGCCCATCACTCCGACCACCTCGAGGTCGAGCTCGCCCGCCGGAACATCCCGTTCGTGAAGTACGGCGGCCTGAAGTTCATGGAGGCGGCGCACGTGAAAGACACGCTCGCGTGCCTCCGGGTCCTCGAGAACCCCTTCGACGAGGTGAGCTGGTTCCGGGTCCTCCAGCTCCTCGAGGGGATGGGCCCCACGTCGGCGCGTCGGCTGATGGACGATCTCGAGGTGCGCCGGGCGGACGATGCCGCCGCCGGGTCGCCCCTCACACGATTCCTGGCGGAGCCGCTCTCGGTCCCCAAAGCGGCGGCGCCCGGGATCCGGGACCTTCGGAGCGTCTTCGGCGACTGTCTCGAGGACGAGGCGCTCCCGCCGGCTGCGCAGATCGCGCGGCTCCGGACGTTCCTCGAGCCGGTGATCGCCCGGAAGTACGACGCCGCCGCCGCACGCACCCGCGACCTGGAACAGCTCGAGCTCTTGGCGTCGGAATCCGCTTCCCGGGGGCAGT
>JBOGVC010000177.1:0-7438 GCA_050695275.1 Actinomycetota bacterium
GTCGAGGACGGCCCCGGGTCGATCATCCTGTCCCCGTCGGTCGTCGGCCCGGGCAGCGACATCATCGTGCCGTCCGGTAACGCCTCCGCACGACTCCTGGGTCGTCTGCGCGCCAGCGGGCTGACCGAGGCGGCTATGGAGGACCTCGAGGCCCGGCGTGTTCGCCGCGGCGAGCCGCGCATGAGCGTCGATTTCGGACAGGACGCCCTCCCCGCCGAGGCAGGGCTGGAGGACACGATCGACTTCACGAAGGGATGCTTCCTCGGACAGGAGTCTGTGGCGAAGGTTCGCAACCTCGGTCACCCCCCGCGGGTCCTCCTGCACGTGCGATCCGCGGCTCCGATCGCCCCCGGTGCCCGGGTCGTCGCGGGTGCGGCCGTCGTCGGCGAGGTGACGAGCGCCGTGGAGGACGCCGACGGGGCCGTGGCGATCGTCCGTGTCCGGTGGGACGCGGCCTCGGAGCGGCTCGCCACCGACGCCGGACCTCTTTCCCTACAGAGGGTTGAGTAGATACTTCGGCTCATTTCGTATCCGCCACCTGGGGGTTTGCGAGGACGCGACTCCGGACCCCTTCCCCGCCGTGGTCACTCCGTGCTATTCCTTCGGTCCCGGACCGAGGGGAACCCCGGGGAGAGGAACGGAACGGTGCGAATCGATCGTCTCCCGACCGTCGAGGTCGACGTGTTGCCCGATGATCCTTCACCTCCCGACGTCTGGCAGGAACGGTCCGCATGCTTCGGGATCGACCCCGACGTCTTCTTCCCGATCTCGGAGGAGGAGGCGGGGCCGGCGCTCGCGTTCTGCAGCGCCTGCACGATCCGGAGCGAGTGCCTGTCCTGGGCGCTCAAGAACGGCGAGCGGTACGGCGTGTGGGGAGGGCTCACGGAACAGCAGCGCCGTCGGCTCACCCGCCAGGTGGCCTGAGTTCCTGTCCATACCCACTCCAGGGCAGCGGATCGCCCCGAGAACAGGTATCCATCAGCATCGCTGATCTGCCGATTCACTTCACATGGATGCCGTCGTTCCCGCACCCCAACGCCGGCGTTCCTCGCTGATCAGGCTCGTCGCCGGGACCGCGGCGGCCACCGTGCTCATCCTCTCCCTCCCCTCCCCGGCCGTCGCGGCCCCGACCCCCTCCGTCACCATCTCCGACGTCACCGTGACCGAAGGGACCGGAGCTCCCGTCACGGCGTCGTTCACGATCCAGGTGGCGCCTCCACCGAAGTTGTGCTGTCCGCTGCAGGTCAGTTGGTCGACGGCGCCCGGGTCCGCCTCCGCGCCCGGCGACTTCACGTCATCCTCCGGCACCGTCTCACTGACGAAGTCCGCGACCTCGAGGGTCATCGGTGTTCCCATCGTCGGGGACACCACGGATGAGGTGAACGAGACGTTCGTGGTGAACCTGACGGCGCTCGTCGGTGCCCCCGGACAGATCGGCGACCCCCAGGCGGTGGGGACGATCGTCGACAACGACCCCGTCCCCACGCTCTCCGCGAACGACGTCTCCGTCACCGAGGGCAACGCCGGGACCACGACCGCCACGTTCACCGTGTCGCTGTCCGCCGCGAGCGGGAAGACGATCACGGCGGACTGGTCGACGGCCGACGGGAGCGCGGCCCAGCCGGCCGACTACACGATCGGCTCGGGCTCCCTGACGTTCGTCCCGGGCGACACCAGCGAGACGCTCACGGTGACGGTGATCGGCGACGTGCTGGATGAGGCGGGTGAGACCTTCACGGTCACGGTGTCGAACCCCAGCAACGCGACGATCGGTGACGGCTCGGCCACCGGCACCGTCACCGACGATGACGCCAGCCCCCTCGTCTCCATCGATGACGTCTCCCTCGCCGAAGCCGACGCGGGCACCTCGACCGCCACGTTCACCGTGTCGCTGTCCGCGGTGAGCGGGCAGACGATCACGGTGGGCTGGGCGACCGGCGACGACGATGCGATCCAGCCCTCGGACTACACGACCGGGTCGGGAACACTGACCTTCGTCCCGGGGGACACGAGCGAGACGCTCGGGGTGACCGTGAACGGGGATCTGGTGGCGGAGCTCGACGAAGCGTTCCGGGTCACCCTCTCGGCCCCATCCAATGCGACCCTGGGTGACGCGACGGGGATCGGAACGATCGTGGACGACGAGCTCGAGCCCGTGATCGACATCGACGAGCCAACGGCCGCGGAGGATACCGGCTCCATCACGTTCTCGGTGTCGCTCTCGCATGAGTCGGACTCGCCGGTCACCGTCGACTGGAGCACCGCATCGGGTACCGCCACGGACGGTCCGGACTTCCTCGGTGTCACCGGCACGGTCGTGTTCCCGCCGTACGACACCACGGAAACCGTGTCGATCACCCTGAACACGGACGGCACGTTCGAGCACGACGAGACGTTGGCGCTGAACCTCACGAACCCGACCGGCGCTCCGATCGGAGATCCGCAGGGGGTCGGGCGGATCGGGAACGACGACGACGCGCCGGCGCTCTCGCTCGGTGACGTCTCCGTCACCGAAGGCAACGCAGGTCTGAAGCTGCTGACCTTCACCGTCTCGCTCACGGGCGACACCGACCTCGACGCGACCGTCGACTTCGCCTCCGCCGGCGTCACCGCGACCGCCGGAACCGACTACGTCGACACCGCCGGGACGCTCACGATCCCCGTGGGAGCGACCAGCGGCACGTTCGACGTCGCCGTGAACGGTGACGCGATCTACGAGGGTGACGAGACCCTGTCGGTGACGCTCAGCGATCCGACGGACGGGCTGGTCGTCGACGGCACGGCCGTCGGCACGATCCGCAACGACGACAAGGCGCCCACCACCGTCACCGTGCGCGTCGGACGCACACCGACGAAGCTCGTCGCCTCCGGGATCCTGGAGCACGCGCAGGCGGGGCTCCGGGTCACGGCAACGCTGTACCGGAAAGCGCACGGTCGGTTCGTGAAGGTCACGGCGAAGACCGTTCGTGTCAGAGACGTCCGCGACCGCGACGGCGACGACAAGCCGGATGGCGCCTATTCCGCGACCTTCCTCCGTCCGAAGCCGAAGGGGACCTACAAGGTCGTCGTCCGCTTCAAGGGCACCGCCGCCTACAAGCCCTGCACCCGATCGAAGATCTTCACCCTCCCGGCGACGTAGCCAGAGCCGCTGTCGGCCGCGCTCCCGATGATCGGATCCGGGATCCGAGCGATGAGGCCGCATCCTTGACCATCGAACGTCTGTTCGATACGGTGTGCCTCCCCGTCGGCCCCACCGAACGGAGGCGCCCGTGCTCTCGGTACCCGTCCAGACCACCCTCGAGGAGGGCGTGCCGCTCCGGGAGGTCGACTTCGTGGTGGTGGACCTCGAGACGACGGGTGGCTCCCCACGCGACTCGAGGATCACGGAGATCGGCGCCGTCCGGGTGCTCGGCGGAGAGCGGATCGGCAGCTTCCAGGCGCTCGTCAACCCGGGGGAGGCCATCCCACCGTTCATCTCGCACCTGACGGGCATCGATGATCTCCTCGTCCGCGAAGAGCCACCGATCGAGGCGGTGCTCCCCGCGTTCCTCGAGTTCGCCCGCGGGGCGATCTTCGTGGCCCACAACGCGCGGTTCGACTTCTCGTTCCTGAACGAGAACCTCGGTCGGCTCGAATACCCGCCGCTGGCAGGGCCGCCGGTCTGCACGGCGAAGCTCGCGCGGCGGGTGGTGTGGCCGGAGGTCCCCAACGTCCGATTGCAGACGCTCGCCCGGTACTTCCGTACCCGCGTGCAGCCGATCCACCGAGCGCTCGACGACGCCATGGCCTGCGCAGAGGTCCTCGACCAACTCCTCGACCTCGGGGCCCGTCTGGGGATCGTGACGCTCGGCGATCTTCGCGAGGCGGTCAAGGCGCGCGGGCGCCCCCACTACGGCAAGATCCGCCTCGCCGACGACCTCCCCCGCGCGGCCGGCGTCTACCGATTCGTGGGACGGGACGACCGCGTCCTGTACGTCGGCAAGGCACGGGACCTCCGGGCGCGCGTGAAGTCCTACTTCTACGGAGACGAACGCAAGAAGGTGGAGAACCTCCTGGGGGAGGTCCACCGCGTGGAGGGTGAGGAAACGCCGGGTGGTGAGCTTGAGGCGCTGGTCCTCGAGGCGAGGCTGATCCGGCACCACGAGCCGAAGTACAACCGGCGGGGCAAGACGTGGCGCCGGTTCGCCTACCTGAAGCTCGATCCCACGGAGGCGTTCCCGCGCCTCAAGGTCGTGCACCGAGCCGGTGCCGAGGATGGATGCGCGTACCTCGGACCCTTCTCCGCGTCGAGCGCGGCCCGGTTGGCCAAGGAAGCGCTCGAGGAGATCGTCCCGCTCCGACGCTGCACCCGCTCGATGAGCGCACGCACCCGGTTCGCCCCCTGCGCCCTCGCCGGCATCGGCCGCTGTCCTTCCCCGTGCGACGGGGGGATCGACCCCGAGCGCTACGGAGAGCTCGTCCGGGATCTCCTCTCCTCCCTCGAGTCCCCGGACGGGCTCCTCGGAGCGCTCGAGGCACGGATGAGCCGTCTGGCGGACGCCGAGCGCTACGAGGAGGCCGCCTCGGTGCGCGATCGGCTCCGTGCCCTCGCCTCGGCGTTGCACCGGTCGCGTCAGGACGCCTGGCTCGTGGGCGCGGGGCACCTCGAGCTGGTGGCAGACGGCGAGCGACGATTGGCGTTCGTGGGGGGTGCGCTCGCGCGCGCAGACGACGCGGACGTCGAGCCCATCTCCGCGCCATGCCCGCGGGAGCGCGCCGACGAGCTCTCGGCGGTGCGTTCCTGGCTGGCCAGGAATCCCGTTCGCCTGATCGCGTGTGACGTGCCGCTCGCGGAGCCCGTCGACGGAGGCGCCCGGATCGCGAAGATCCTCCGGTGGGCGAGCGAGAGGGATCCCGAGCGGACTCGCGCGAGCCGGCGGTAGGCTCGGTCCTGCCGTGGGCCCTGCCGTCGAGCTCCTCGAACGCGAGATGTCGGAAGCCTTCCACGACATGCGCCAACGCCTCCACGGGCTGGCCGACGACGAGTTCTTCTGGGAGCCGATCTCCGGCTCGTGGACGATCTTCCGCACCGAGGACGGCCGCTGGGACCACCACTACGAGGAACCCGATCCGGTCCCCGCGCCGTTCACGACGATCGCCTGGCGACTGACCCACCTCGCGATGTGCAAGGTGATGTACCACGAGCACGCCTTCGGCCCCGGTGCCCTCACCTGGCGCACGATCGAGACCCCAGGGACGGTCGCGGACGCGGTCGCCATGCTCGATGCGGGCCATGCCCTCCTGACCCAGGATCTGGCCGAGGTCGACGAGGCCGACCTGGAGCGACCGGTTCGCACCAATTGGGGCGAGCTGTGGCCGGCCTGGCGGATCTTCTGGACCATGATCCAGCACGACGCCCACCACGGCGGCGAGATCGGAGCGCTCCGCGACCTCTACGGCGGGATCCGCGCCAAGGTCTGACACGAGGGCCCGGATACACTGGCCGCCATGGAGCACGCCGTGATCCTCGAGGGCGCCCGGACCCCGATCGGGAAGTTCCTGGGCTCATTCGCAGCCACGTCGGTGGTCGAGCTCGGGACGGCCGCCTCACGCGAGGCCCTCCGCCGAGCAGCGGTGACGGCGGATCAGATCGATCAGACGATCGTGGGTCACGCCCGCCAGGCGGGCAACGGACCGAACACCGGACGGCAGGTGAGCATCCACGCCGGCGTCCCGGAGGAGATCTCCGCGTACAACGTCAACATCGCGTGCGGCTCCGGGATGAAGGCCGTGCACCTCGGCGCGCAGCAGATCGCCCTGGGCGATTCCGAGGTCGTCCTGGCGGGCGGGATGGAGAACATGACCCGCGTACCGTTCCTGCTCGACCGGATGCGCACGGGCTACCGGATGGGCGACGCCACCGTGCACGACGCGATGTACCGCGACGGTCTCCTCGATCCGCTCTGCGGCCTCCTGATGGGGGAAACGGCGGAGAACCTCGTCGATCGGTACGGACTCTCGCGCGAGGAGCAGGACGGCTTCGCCCTCGAGTCGCAGGAGAAGGCGACGGAGGGTACCGACGCCCGGGCGGCCGAGATGTTCCCCATGGAGGCGAAGGACCCCGCGGGGAAGGGGACGCTCACGGTCTCCAAGGACGAGCATCCGCGCCCCGAGACCACGGCCGACGGGCTGGCGAAGCTCTCCCCCGTGTTCCGTGAGGGCGGGTCCGTGACCGCAGGCAACGCGGCCGGCATCACGGACGGAGCCGCGGCGATGATCCTGATGTCGGAGTCGCGCGCCCGCGCCGAGGGACGGGAGCCCCTGGCCCGGATCGCGGGGATGAGCTGGGCGGGCGTCCCACCGGAGATCATGGGCATCGGGCCCGTGCCGGCGACGAAGAAGGTCCTGGAGAAGACCGGCCTCTCCCTCGCCGACATCGACCTGATCGAGATCAACGAAGCGTTCGCGGCACAGGTCCTCGCGTGCGAGCGCGAGCTGAAGTTCGACCGCGACCGGCTGAACCTCCTCGGCGGCGGCATCTCGCTGGGCCATCCGATCGGGATGAGCGGCGCCCGGATCCTCCTGTCGCTCGCGTACCAGATGCGCGCGCGGGGGGTCTCGCTCGGCCTGGCCACCCTCTGCATCTCCGGCGGGCAAGGGCTCGCCGTCGTCCTCGAAAGGACCTGAGCCGATGACCGTCCACGCCGTCGTCCTGATCCAGTGCGAGATCGACGAGATCCCGGAAGCCGCCGAAGCGATCGCGGAGATCGGTGGCGTGTCCGAGGTCTACTCGGTGGCGGGCGAGTTCGACCTCGTGGCGATCGTCCGCGTCACAGGACACGACGAGCTCGAGTCGGTGATCCCGGGTGGGATCTCCAAGGTCGGAGGCGTGGAGCGCACCGAGACGCTGATCGCGTTCCAGGTGTACTCGAAGCACGACCTGGAGCGGATGTTCTCGATCGGCTTCGAGGAGCGCTAGCGCCAGTCGATCGCGACGGGGAGCGACATCCGCCCCCAGTCGTCCAGATCCCCTCGGTAGCGGGGACGGTACTTCTCGCGGATGACGCTTCGCGCCAGCGCGTCCTCCTCGAGATCCGTCACCACCCAAGCTTTCGTCGTCCGCTTCTCGCCGCCGATCTCGAGGACGACGTCGGGCGAGACCTGGAGGTTCCGCACCCAGTCCGATCGGTCGCCACCGCCCGACAGGAGATACACCACGCCGTCGACCAGCGCGAACCAGATCTCGATCCGATGCGGCTCGCCCGAATGCCGGCCGGTGGTCGTCAGGTAGCAGTAGTCGAGGTCGGCGAGGGACCGTCCATCGGTCACAGCACCGCCCAGAGGACGAGGCCGACGATCACGAGCAGCGCCACCCCGGCGATGATCAGATCCGTCTTCTTGACCTTGCCCGGTTGCATCGCGTTGAACCCCATCGCTATCCCTCGACCTGCCCGTGGAT
>JBOGVC010000178.1:0-4218 GCA_050695275.1 Actinomycetota bacterium
CCGCTCGTCGCGCACCCATCCGGGCGCGCCTGAAGAGCCGGCTGCCCCTCGACAAGCGCTCCCGGTCGATGTCGATCGTCACTCGTCTCCAGGCGCTCGCCGCGCGACGTCAGGAGGAGGCAGACAAGAGATCCGTCGCTCCAGTTCCCGAGGCGTCTGAGGATGCCGATGTCCACCGCCCCTCGTCGCAAGTGTCTCGAGGCCCCGGTGGGATGCGGCAGCGCGAGCGGCCGAAGAAGCTGAGGTTGCGGCTCGACCCTGCTGAGGAGGCTCTTGCTGCCGAGGAAGCACGAGCCGTGCAGGAGGCGCGAGCCGTGCACGAGGCGAGGGCGCGGGCGGCCGAGGAGGCGAGGACGAAGGCCGCCGAGGAAGCGAGGGTGCGGGCGGTCCAGGAAGCCAGGGCGCGGGCGGCCGAGGAGGCGAGGACGAAGGCCGCCGAGGAAGCAAGGGCGGCGCGGGCGGTCCAGGAGGCTAGGGCGCGGGCGGCCGAGGAGGCGAGGAAGAAGGCCGCCGAGGAAGCGAGGGTGCGGGCGGTCCAGGACGCCAGGGCGCGGGCGGCCGAAGAGGCGAGGACGAAGGCCGCCGAGGAAGCGAGGGTGCGGGCAGTCCAGGACGCCAGGGCGCGGGCGGCCGAAGAGGCGAAGCGCGTAGCCGCCGAAGAGGCGAAGGCCAAGGCCGCCGAAGAGGCCAAGCGCAAGGCCGCCGAAGAGGCGAAGGCGAAGGCCGCCGAGGAAGACAAGGCGAAGTCGGCCGAAGCGGCGAAGGGGAAAGCCGCCGGGGGGGCCAAGCCGAAAGCGCGAGAGGGATCCCCGGCGCAGAGCGATGGGCGCGAATCCAACGTCGGCGAGCAGGATGTCCCTTCGCAGGGAACCGGCGCGCGACCGGCATCGAGCGTCGCGACCGACGGTCGGCGTCAGGATCCTCCGACTCCCGGAGGTGCAGCCCCCGCGAAGGCGCGTCGCTCCGGATCCGCCAAGTCTCGTCGCAAGAAGTCGCGTGCGGCCCGAGGAGGTGCTTCCTCGCAGGGAGCGAGCGACCGCCCGACGAGCGCTGCCGAGATCGGTGGATCCGGAGCGGAGTCCCGCGGTGACGAACCGGCGGACGGCGATCCGGACTCGACCAACCGGTCGGCCGAGTCCCGGCCGGCCTCTACGGGTCCCGGAGTCGATGAGGCGGATCAGGCGAACGCCCCGGCGCCGGACTCGGCGCCGACCCGTCGTTGAAAAAGATCGCGCCTCTTCGACCCAGATCGCTTGCGTGTGGACTCGGTGGGTAGGGTAGGATTCCGGCTTAACCCGATCGGGGGATGCACGGCGCGGGCGATCGGACATAGCCGCCACCTCGACCTGGTTTGCGGATGTGTCACGATCGGTCGTCCTGGGTAAGAACCCGCATCGGGCCTTGGTCGTTACCCGAGCGGCCTAGGCAATATGGCCTACAGGAGGACGCACTTGTCGACACATCCCCCCGCCTCCGTGCCAGCGGAGGAGCATCGACAGTCGGTAGACCGATCCACTGGATCCGAGGAAGACCAGGCAAACGCCCTCGATGTTGCGGTGGGTACGGACGCGTCCGGGGTCGTCCTCGACTTGTCGGAACCGACCCGGCCGTTGGTGATCGATCTCGTCCGGCCGGAGGTCACTCCGCCGGACGTTCCCTCGTACCGAAGGGAGCCGGTCGAGTTCCTCGGGCGCGTAGGGATGCTCGCGGCGCGTCCCTGGCAACGCGCGACCAAGCGGATCATCGACATCGTCGGCAGCCTGTCGATCCTCGTCGTGTTCTCGCCGCTGATGCTCGTGATCGCCATGGCGATCCTGCTCACGTCCCCCGGGCCGGTGATCTACGCACAGCGGAGGATCGGGAAGGACGGCCATCCGTTCACGATGTGGAAGTTCCGCTCCATGGTGGACGGTGCTCACGGGATCCGTCATCGGGTCGCGCACGACAACCGGCACACGGTGGGACCGGTCTTCAAGATCCAGAACGATCCCCGGATCACCCCTATCGGTCGGGTGATCCGCCGGTTCAGCCTGGACGAGTTTCCTCAGCTGCTCAACGTGCTCGTCGGGGACATGAGCCTGGTCGGGCCGCGCCCGGCCCTCCCCGAGGAGTACGCGCTCTGCGACGAACACATCCGTCAGCGGACACTCGTCCCACCGGGGCTGACGTGCATCTGGCAGGTCAGCGGCCGCTCGGACGTCGACTTCCTCCGCTGGGTGGACATGGATCTCGCCTACATCCGCACATGGTCGCTCCGGCTCGACCTGAAGCTCCTCCTCATCACCATCCCGGCGGTCGTGAGGGGCCGCGGGGCCTACTGATGGCGATGGCGCAGGTCACGCGGGAGGAGCGAGGAGACTCGGTCAGCCACGACCGAGCGGAGACGGCGTTCATCGTCGGGCCCGCCCGGTCCGGCACGACCCTCCTGTACAAGGCGCTCTGCCTCCATCCGCAGGTCGCGTTCATCTCCAACTGGCGGTCGCGGTTCGCCTGGCTTCCCGCGACCGCGGCCCTGAACCGCGTCGCGCGCCGTGCACCGTCGCTCGAGCGAGCGATCTGGTTCCGTGGATCCGACGCCTACGCCTACGGGCGGGCACGCCGGTTCCGGGATCGCCTCTTCCCGAGCCCGGTCGAGGGGGAGCCGGTGTACACGCGGGCCGGCGTTGTGCGGCCCGGCGGGCCGGCGGCGGGTGCGATCGACCCGAGCGTCGCGCTCCCGGCGGCGTTCGACTCGATCAGAGCGCTGGGCAGCGGGACGTGCCTCGTCTCCAAGCGGATCGCGAACAATCTGCGGATCCCGCAGCTCCACGACATCTTCCCCCGGGCGCGGTTCGTAGTCCTTGTTCGGGACGGGCGCGCGGTCGCGGAGTCGCTGTCCCGCGTCGACTGGTGGGAGACCGATCACGTGTGGTGGTATGGCGGCACACCGTCGCAGTGGCGCGCCGAGGGCGGAGATCCGTGGGAGATCTGTGCTCGGAACTGGACGGAGGAGATCAACGCGATCGAGCGCGGACTTCAAGCGGTTCCCTCCGATCAGGTGATGTCGCTGCGCTACGAAGACGTCGTGGCCGACCCACAGACGGCCCTCGAGTCACTGGCCGGTTTCATCGGCCTGGCGAACGATCGCGACTGGCGAACGTCGGTGGGTTCCGTGCCGATCCGCGACCACAACGAGGGCTGGAAGAGCCGGCTCGATCCGGACGTGGTGGAGAGGATCACCACGTTCCAGCGGCCCGAGCTCCGGAGGTTCGGCTATGTCGACTGAGCGCGCTCCGTCGTTCGCGTTCGTGCTCGGCAGCGGTCGCTGCGGATCGACCCTGGTGCACGACGTGCTTGCGCGCCATCCGGACGTCGGCTTCGTCTCGAACGTCGACGACCGGCTGGCTCCCCTGGGGCTGCGGGGACGGGGGAACGGTCGGCTCTACCGCATGATCCCCCCTGCGCTCACGGAGAAGGGTCGTCCTCGGTTCGCCCCCTCGGAGGGATACCGGGTCCTCGCGAAGGAGGTGTCCCAGGCGCTGGTGGCGCCGGTCCGCGATCTCGTGGGCGACGACGCGACGCCGTGGCTCGCTCAGAGGTTCGAGCGTTTCTTCGCGGAGCGCGCACGCGCGCAGGGCGTTCCGGTGTTCCTCCACAAGTTCACCGGATGGCCGAGGGCAGGGTTCATCCACCGCGTCATGCCCGACGCGCGGTTCGTGCACATCGTGCGAGACGGGCGGGCCGTGGCGAACTCGCTCCTCCAGATGCCCTGGTGGCGCGGCTATCACGGGCCGACCGAGTGGAGATGGGGCCCCCTTCCGGACGGGTACCAGCAGGAGTGGGAGTCGTCGGGACGGTCGTTCGTCGTACTGGCCGGCCTGGAGTGGAAGATGCTGATCGACGCCTCCGAACGAGCGAAGACAGAGGTTCCGATCTCGCAGTGGCTCGACGTCCGATACGAAGACGTCGTCGCCGACCCGGCGGGAACGCTGGAGACGGTCCTCGCGTTCCTGGGGCTCCCCTGGACGGACGCGTTCGAGAAGGGATTCGCCCGGTACACGTTCCGGACGTCTCGGACGGATGCCTACCGGACCGAGCTCTCCACGTTCGAGGTGGATGCCCTCGAGCGGTCTTTGGCCGGGCACCTCGAACGGTTGGCGTATCGGAGCGGATCGGTCGTGCAGAGCGTGATCACGTGACGCGTCGAACGTCCCGGCGTGTCGCCGCCGTCCTCGGGTT
>JBOGVC010000179.1:0-16526 GCA_050695275.1 Actinomycetota bacterium
CCGAGTCGATCGTCGTCCACCGCCGCGCACAGCTCCTCGGCCTCGCTCGGCACGGAGGCCACGGCACCGCTGGTGCCGGCCATCAGCTCGACCAGCACACGCGTCCGATCCGCTTCCGTGACCGCTATCCGGAAGCTGTCCGCGGCTGCCTCCAACGCGGTGTTCCGGTCCTGCGGCCCGCCGGCTCCGGCGTGGACCACCAGGAGCTCCACCCCGAGTGCGTCGCACGCCTGCACGGTTCCTACGAGGAGCTCGCGGGTGCGGCGGAGCGTCGTGGGATCCCAGGACGCGACGTTGCCGACGTAGGAAAGGTGCGCCACGCACGGCTTCAGCCCGCTGGCGGCCAGGGCATCGCGGAACCGCTCGACCTGCGGTTCGTCGTACCGGGGAGCGGCCCACGCCCTCGGGTTGGAGACGAAGATCTGGAGGCAGTCGGCGCCCCGCAGCTCCGCTTCCTCGATGGCCCCCTCGATCCCGGTCTGCCTGCGCCGGACGTGGGCGCCCAGGATCACGCGTAGTAGACGGTGATCGTGGAGCCGGAGCGAACGCGCGTACCGGGTGGCGGCAGCTGGCTCACGATGCTCCCGCCGCTGCTGCCGGGGACCGGGAGCGCGGTGAGCTCCAGCCCGACGCTCTCCGCGAGCGCGCGCGCGGCGTCGACCGTCATGCCCTCGAAGTCGGGACTCGCGAAGAACTCGGGTCCGAGCGAGATCCGCAGCACGATCGTCTCACCGGGCTGCAGCTCGGTCCCACGCGCCGGATCGGTTCCGAGGGCTCGCCCGCGCGCGACCTTGTTCGAGAAGTCCTGCTCGATGACCACCTCGAAGCCCTTCGCGGTGAGCGCCTTGACGGCCTTGTCCTCCGTCATGTCGCCGACGTCCGGTATCGCGACCGGTCTGGGACCGTCGCTGACGATCACCGTGACCGACGTTCCCCGGGGGAGCCTCGCCGCGTCGGGCTGCACCCCGATCACGCGACCCTCGGCGACCTCACCGTCGAACCGGTGCCTCACAGCGTTCACGTGCAGGCCAGCCCCCGCGATCGCCTCGCGGGCGTCCTTGAGGAGCTCCCCTCGCACTCGGGGGACGTCGACCGGCGGCGGTCCGAGCGACGGGACGATCGTCACCGTGGTGCCGACATCGCGCTCCGCGCCGGCGGCCGGCAGGATCTGCTTCACGTGACCGTCGGGAACCTGCATCGAGTACTCGCCGGGGGCCCGCGTGACGTCGAACCCGAGGGTCGTCAGACGGTCCGTGGCGTCATCGACGGTCTCACCCACGAGCGAAGGGATCACGGCCGTGTGCGGGATCGCGTACGTCCAGGTGCCCCACGCGGCCGCCGTCAGCAGCGCAACCAGCGCCACGGCGCCGACGACGCGCTTGACGAACCTCCGGCGCTTCCGGTGGCGCTCCATGCGGGGGATCGAGGTCTCGAGCCTCACCCCCACCTCGGTCGTCTCTCCTCCTTCCACCGTCACGGAGGGGATGTCCCGAACGATCGTCGAGAGCTTCCGTGCCGGGGGGAGCTGGTGCGAGAGCACATCGAGGTCCATCCGCATCACGTCGGCGGACTCGGGCCGGAGCTCCCGGTCGCGATCGGTGGCGGCGGCCACGAAACCGTCCAGCTCGGCCGGCAGATCCGGCAGGACGGACGAGGGGGCGGGGACGCGATCCGAGAGGTGCTTGTAGGCCACGGCCATCGCGGTCTCGCCGGTGAACGGGAGCTTCCCGGTCAGGAGCTCGTAGGCCACGATGCCGAGGGAGTAGAGGTCGCTCCGCGGATCGGCAGGCTCGCCGCGGATCTGCTCGGGCGCCAGATACTGCACCGTGCCGGTGACCGCCCCTGCCTGCGTCACCCGGCCGTCCGCGTACGCGCGGGCGAGCCCGAAGTCGGCGACCTTGACCACCCCCTCCTGCGTCACGAGGAGGTTCTCGGGCTTCATGTCTCGATGGACGAAGCCCTCGTGGTGGGCGTGCCCGAGCGCGAGGAGCGACTGGCGGAGGATCTCCGCGGCCTGCGCGGGCTCCATCCTTCCTTGCTCGTTCAGGAGGTGCCGCACACTGGGGCCGCGCACGTACTCCATGACCATGTAGTAGACGCCGTCGACCGCGCCCCAGTCGTAGACGGCGACGATGTTCGGGTGGGAGAGGCTGGCGGCGGCGCGGGCCTCGCGGCGGAACCGATCCACGAAGGCCGGATCACCGGCGAGCGAGCGGTGCAGGACCTTGATCGCGACCTCGCGCGCCAAGACGGCGTCGTGGGCGCGGAACACCTCGCCCATGCCCCCGGCCGCGATCCGTTCCACCATGTGGTAACGGCCGTCGAGCGTGACGAATGCATGCCCTCCGCCGTGCGGGGGCGCCGGCTGCGTGATACTCCTTGCGATGGTGCTCTCCTCCCTAGGGAAGCGCTCGAGGGCAGGTCGGAGCGCGTCCGGCGCATCGTACCGCTGGACCTGGAGGCAACCGTGGAAGCTGGAGGAAGTCCCTCGGGGGGGCTCGGACCCGAGCTCGATCGCATCGAGGCCACGGTTGACGCCGGAGACACCGACCTGCGGCAACTGGGGTTCTGGCGCCTGGTCGCGTTGATCAAGCGGGGCGACGAGCTGATCGAGCGGCACGCGGATCAGGTGGGCCGGATCGACGCGAAGGCGTTCGACGCGCGGTTCCCCCACCGGGTGCCGATCTGGCTCGGGAACGCGCTGCTCGCCGTTTCGATCGCGGTGGGGGTGGTCGCGGCCTGGGCCGCGGTCCTCTACGCGATCGACACGTCGTCCGAGGGACGAACCGCGGTCGGCGTCGCCTTGCTGGTGGCGGCGCTGGCGTGGATGGTCGGGCTCCACTCCTCCACCCACTACGTCGTGGGACGACTCGTCGGGATCCGGTTCCGACGCTACTTCTTCGCGATCCCGCCACCGCCGCTGCCCGGGCTGAAGACCGACTACGCGACGTACCTGCGCGCCACGCCGACCGGTCGCGCCTGGATGCACGCTTCAGGGGCGATCGCGACGAAGCTGGCGCCGTTCCTCGCGCTCTCGCTCGCGCCGGCGACCGACGCGCCCGGCTGGACGGTGGTCGTACTGCTCGCGCTGGGCGTGTTCCAGATCGTCACCGACGTGGTCTTCAGCACGAACGCCAGCGACTGGAAGAAGGTTCGTCGGGAGCTGGCGGTCGCTCGGGCGCGCCGGCACACGGGATGACGCGAGTATCCTGAGGCCGACCACTCGGGGAGCTCGGGCTGCGGCCGGGCTGAGAGGCGGGGACCCTCCCCGCGACCCGCACGACCTGAACCGGGCAATGCCGGCGGAGGCAGCGATGGCGAGAGTCGGACCCCGCGCGCTGGATCTGTACGTGGTGACCACGGGCACGCTCGTCTCCGGCCGGGCGCACGGCGAGATCGCGACGGCCGCCGTGGAGGGCGGCGCCACGGCGGTCCAGCTCCGCGCTCCGGAGCTCTCCGACGACCGCTTGCTGCCGCTCGCGGCGGTCCTCGCGAGGAGCTGCGGAGAGGCCGGCGTCCTGTTCCTCGTGAACGACCGGGTGGAGGTGGCGATCCGCTGCGACGCCGCCGGCGTGCACATCGGACAGGACGAGGACGTGCACGCGGCTCGTGGCCGGCTCGGATCGGAGCGGATCCTCGGCGTGAGCGTCGGAAGCGTCGAGGAAGCGCGGGCCGCGGAGGCCGCCGGGGCCGACTACCTCGGCGTCACCGTATGGGAGACGACCACCAAGCCGGAGGCGGTCGCGATGGGACTCGACGGCGTCCGGGCGGTGGTCGGCGCGACGGCGCTCCCCGTCGTCGGCATCGGGGGGATCGACGTGCGGAACGCCCGGGACGTCCTCGTGGCCGGAGCGGCGGGCATCGCGGTGGTCGGCGCCGTGGCCACCGCCGACGACCCGACCGCGGCGGTCCGTGAGCTGCGAGCCGTGGTCGACGACAGCTACGAGGACCGGCGGGCATGAGCGCTGCGGCGGGCGAGCAGCGGACCGGGAAGGCCACGCCCGAGCTCTTCGAGCAGGTCATCCTGCGACGCCTCGGTGCCCGTGACCAGGACGTGCTGGTCGGTCCGCAGCACGGTGTCGACGTCGGCGTGGTCCGGGTGGCCGACGGCGTCGCCATGGCCCTGACCGCCGACCCCGTCTTCGTGGTGCCGGCGTACGGGTGGGAGCGCGCCGCGTGGTTCGCCGTACACATCCTCGCGTCCGACGCGTCGACGAGCGGCCTCCCGCTCCGCTGGATGTCCGTCGACCTGAACCTGCCGCCGTCGATCTCCGACGAAGAGCTGACCGCTCTGTGGGATGCGTTCCACCGCGCCTGCGAGGGACTGGGGATCGCCGTGGTGACGGGCCACACGGGTCGCTACGACGGGTGCGACTGGCCGATGGTGGGCGGGGCGACCTGCCTGGCGCTCGGCCCGGCGGACGCGTTCGTCACCCCGACGATGGCCCGCGCGGGCGACGCCGTCGTGGTCACGAAGGGAGCGGCGATCGAGACGACCGCCCTGTTCGCCGCCACGTTCCCCGATCGACTGGGAGCGGCCGTGGGGGAGGACACCCTGCGCGCCGCGGACTCCCTCTTCGAGTCGATGACGGTGGTTCCGGAGGCCGTGCTCGCGCGTGGGTTCGGTCTCCGCGAGGACGGCGTGACGTCGATGCACGACGCGACCGAGGGCGGCGTGCTCGGAGGGCTGCTCGAGGTGGCGATCGCGTCCGGCAACGGGATCCGCGTGGATCGGGACCGCATCCCGGTCCGGCCGGAGGTTCGTGCCGTGTGCGAGCACGTCGGCATCGATCCGTACACCGCGATCAGCGAGGGCTCGTTGATCGCGACCGTCGTTCCCGCGCGCGCCGACGCCTTCGTGGAGATGCTCGCGGGAGCCGGGATCGACGCCGCGATCGTGGGTGAGCTGATCCCCTCGGCGGAGGGGCATCGGGTCGTCGTAGACGGTCGCGAGGAGCCGCTCGCGCACCCCGGCCTCGACCCCTTCTGGGGAGCGTTCGGGGCGTGGGCGGCGGAAGCGGCTGGCGCGGGTCCCGGCGCGGGCTCCTGACTCGCCCCGGTACCCTCGGCGTCCATGGACCTGATCTGCGTCGGCGACGTGATGCTCGACGTGCGCGTCGACGCCGGTGAGCTCGCCCGAGGCGGGGACGTGCACGGCCGGGTCGCGCTCCAACCCGGGGGGACCTCGGCCAACGCGGCGGTCTGGGCCGCGATCTCGGGTTCGACCGCGCGTGTCCACGGCCGGGTGGGGAACGATCTCGTGGGCCGGCTCCTGCGGACCGAGCTCGAGGTCCGCGGCGTCGAGGCGGCGCTCGTGGACGATCCGGACGCGCCCTCCGGCACCATGCTCGTCGTGTTCGAGGCGGGGGAGCGATCGATGGTCGCCGACCGGGGGGCGAACGCCCTGCTGCGGCCCGACGACCTCCCGCCGGAGCTGGTCGCGGGAGCCGTGCTCGTGTCGGGCTACCTCCTCCTCCAGGACGGCGCGCAGGAAGCCGGGGTCGAGGCGATCCGCCGGTCGCGGGCCGGGTGGGTCGCGGTGGAAACGGCGACCTGGCCCCTCGTCGAGGCCGTCGGTCCCGACGGGTTCCACGAGCTCGCCTCGGGAGCATCCGTCGTCCTGGCGAACGAGCGGGAGGCCGAGGCGCTGACGTCGCTCGGCCCGGTGGACGCGGCGCGCGAGCTCGGCGAGCGCTATCGCGCGGTCGCCGTGAAGCGGGGAGCGGCCGGCGCCGTACTGGTCATCGATGGATCGGTCCACGAGGCGCAGGCGGACGCGATCGACGAGCGAGATCCGACGGGAGCGGGCGATGCGTTCGACGGGGTGCTCCTGGCGTCGCTCGCCGGGGGGGTCGACCCCGAGGAGTCACTCCATCGCGCCTGTCGGGCCGGAGCCGAGGTCGCCGCGAGCGCATCCGTGTGGCCGGCGGCAGGGCCATGAGCGCGCGGATCCGGCTCGGCGAGGAGGTCGATCGCGCGCTTGCCAGCGGGGGGCCGGTCGTGTGCCTCGAGACCAGCGTGATCGGCCAGGGGCTGCCGCATCCCCGGAACGTGGAGTGCATCGGACGGATGGGGGGAGCGATCCGCAGGGCGAGAGCCGTCCCCGCCTGGGTCGCGGTGCTCGGCGGCGAGGTGGTGGTGGGGCTCAGCGAGGCCGAGCTCGAGGTCTTCACGGAGCCCGGCCGGGCCGACAAGGTCGCGCGGCGCGACCTCCCCGCGGCGTGCGCCCGCGGCCGCCCCGGCGCGACCACGGTCTCGGCGACGATCTGGGCCGCCGCGCGAGCCGGGATCCCGGTGAGCGCGACCGGAGGGATCGGCGGCGTGCACCGAGGGTCGCAACCGGACGTCAGCGCCGATCTCGTGGAGCTGTCCCGAACGCTCGGCCTGCTGGTGTGCAGCGGACCGAAGTCGATCGTCGATCCGCTGCTGACGGCCGAGCGCCTCGAAGAGCTCGGCGTGAGCCTCCTCGGCTACGGCGTTGACCGCCTTCCGTTCTTCCTGGCGCGAGAGGCACCCGTCGAGCTGGAGCATCGGGTGGACACGCCGGCGGAGGCGGCGGCGGCGCTCGAGGCCGCGATCGCACTGGACACCCGGTCGACCCTCCTGCTGTGCAACCCGATCGACGCCGGTCTCGCGATGGACCCCGACGAGGTCGCGGCCGCGACACGGCGGTCCGAGGAGCGGGCCGAGCGCGATGGCGTCCGCGGCCGCGCCCTCACGCCGTTCCTGCTCGCCCGTCTCGCGGAGGAGACGGGCGGTCGTTCCCTCGAGGCCAATCTCGCGCTCCTCGAGTCGAACGCGGGGCTCGCCGGGGAGGTGGCCGTGGCGTTCGCTACCGGAGCCAGGTCTGGATGATGACCTTCAGGAAGTTCCAGCCGTAACGGAACGACTTCGGCTTCTTCGATTCCCCGCCGGCGCGGGCGAGGAACGTGACCGGTACCTCGACGACCCGTGCGCGATGACGCAGCGCCTCGATCAGGATCTCGGTCGACCAGAACTGATCCTGCTTCAGCACGACGCGCTCGAGCAGGTCGGCGCGCGCCGCCCGGTACCCGGAGGAGGGGTCGGTGATCCGGCGACCGGTGAGGAGCGTGATGATCCGGGAGAACACGTGCACGCCGAGGTGTCGGACGAGGCTCTCCCGTTCGAACGAGCCGAGCAGCCGGGAGCCGTTCACGTAGTCGGCGTCCCCGGCCAGGATCGGCGCGATCACTATGGGGATCTCCTCGGGCAGGTGCTGTCCGTCGGAGTCCAGCGTGACCACCAACTCCGCGCCGAGCCGCAGCGCGATCTCGTAGCCCACGCGGAGCGCCAGCCCGCCTCCCCGCCGGATCGGGAGCTCGGCGACGTAGGCGCCCGCCTCGCGCGCCACGGCGGCGGTCCCGTCCGTCGAACCGTCGCTCACCACCACGGGGACCACGTGATGGCCCTCGATCATCGCCGGGATCTGCTTGATCACGGCCGCCACGTTCTCGGCCTCGTTGAAGGCCGGGCCGATCGTGACGAGCCGCGGACCGTCCGGCAGGCTGTCCGCCCGTTCCCAGTCGAACCGCTCCTGGCCGAGCGCCTCGACGAGCAGGCGGATGCTCCGCTCGTTCGTGTCGGCCGTGGTCTGTGCGCGCAGGTACAGGAAGAACAGCACGAAGACGGCAACGAGGAGCGCGAAGATCACGCCGTCCGTGCCGCGTTCGAAGTCGAACGTGCGGAGGATCGGATCGAACAGCGGCGGATAGATCGCCAGCGCGACGACCGACGCACACAGGCCGAACAGGATGATCAGGTTGAGCCGGCTGATGTTCCTGCGTTCGTAGCCCCGAACGGCGAGGATGACCAACGCGGCCGCTCCCAGCCCGGCCAGGATCCGGATCGCGGACATCGGTCAGCTCGAGGGCGCCTCGGCCGCACCCCACCGATCCCGCGGGAGGATCACGTCCCTGATCACGCGATCCTTGTGCCGCTCGATCACACCGAACATCGACTCCACCAAGGTCTCCGAGAGGAAGTGCGGCTGCAGGCCGAGGTCGAGCAGCTTCGTGTGGGTCGCGTTGTAGTAGTGCTCCTCGAGCTCGATGCGCGGGTTCTCGATCGGCTCGATCCGGACCTCGAGGCCGTGCTCCTTCCCGGCGCGCTGGACGATCTCGGCCAGCTCCATCACCGAGAACTGCTCCGTGAACTGGTTGAACACGCGGAACTCGCCACGGTCGGCCGGGTGCAGCACCGCGAGCTCGACGCACTGCAGGGTGTCGAGGATGTTGAGATAGCCGCGCGTCTGCCCTCCCTTGCCGTAGACGGTGAGCGGGTGACCGATGATCGCCTGCACGCAGAACCGGTTCAAGGCCGTGCCGAACACGTCGTCGTAGTCGAAGCGCGTGGCGAGGCGATCGTCGAGCTTCGTCTGCTCGGTCTCGATCCCGTACACGACGCCCTGGTTGAGGTCCGTCGCGCGGATCCCCCACATCCGGCAGGCGAAGTGGATGTTGTTCGAGTCGTGGACCTTCGAGAGGTGATACAGGCTGCCCGGCAACTTCGGGTAGAGGATCGTCTCCTTCCGCCCGTTGTGCTCGATGTCGAGATAGCCCTCCTCGATGTCGATGTTCGGCGTGCCGTACTCGCCCATCGTGCCGAGCTTCACCAGATGGGCGTCGGGAGCGAACTCACGCATCGCCCACAGGACGTTGAGGGTGTTCACGACGTTGTTCTGCTGGGTGAAGACGGCGTGGTCACGATCGCGCATCGAGTAGGGGGCGGACGGCTGCTCGCCGTAGTGGACGACGGCTTCGGGACGGAAGGAACGGAACAGGTCGGACGTCAGGTCCCAGTCGACGAGGTCGCCCTCGGTGACAGCGATCTCCTTGCCGGAGACCTCTCTCCACGCGGCCGCGCGTTCGGGGAGGGAGCCCAGGATCGGGACCAAGGTGTCGGTGCCGGCCTCGTCGTGCGCACGGCGCCGGAGGTAGTTGTCGACGACGTGTACCTCGTGCCCACCGTCGGAGAATCGCATCGCGGTCGGCCACCCGAGATACCCGTCACCGCCCAAGATCAGGATGCGCATGAACGAGACCCTTTCGAGATCGTGGGAAGACGGCCGATTCTACCGTCCGCGGAGCCTGTACCTACTCAGGCTCCGGGGGAGTGAGCGGCCCCATGACCGGCGAGAGGAGACGGAACACCGTCCGGATGACGAGCTGCTCCCCTTCGCCTTCGTAGTGGGTGCCGTCCGGTCGCGCGGGGATCCCGCCGATCGTATCGTCACAGGGAGCGATATCCACGACGCAGATCGCTGCCGTCACGCTCACGAAGGTCGCGCGATCCGGATGCTGGTGCGCGAACCGCTGCATGATCGAGTTCCAGCGCCGGGTGACGTCGTCGTAGTGATCGATCTGGAAGCGGACCCATTCGTGGCATCGACTCTCGTTGCACCGCGTCCCGATCTTCCGCCCGGGAGGTTCGGTCGCCACCAAGACGAGTCGCGCCCCTTCCGATGTCAGGCGGTCGGCGGCGAGCTGGAGCCGCTCTCGGCGGAGGCGCCAGAAACGCGGGGTTCCCGACGGGACGAGTTCTCCGCGGGAGAGGAAACCCGACAAGGACCAGCGATCCCACCAGATGATGACGTCGGGGTCGGCGAGGTCGACGAGCCGATCCTGGGCGATGACGATCTCCTCGGTGCACCGCTGGGCGTCGTCGCGGATCGGGGTGCCGTCCTCGAGCGCAGGAGCCTCGCCGGTCACCGGACACGATCCGTGCGTCGAGGACACGAGCCGCCAGCCCCGGTCGGAGAGCTCGCGCTCGATCGCCACGGAGAGGTGGAGGGGCACCGAATCGCCGACGAGCATCATCACGGGGACGCGAGGCGGGAGATCGGGAACGCGCGTCGCTGCGACCGAGATGCAGGCGACGGCGACGAGCGAGACCGGAACGGCGACGAGCGTCAACCGGCGCCGGCGGATCCGCACGGTTCGCGCGGGGTGCGACGCTCGCCTGCGGATGGGGCGCTCGATCAGGTGGTACGAGGCACCGGCGATCGCGAACGTCAGGGTGCCGGCCGCGATCCTCCGCACGAGGAGATCGCTTCCGGATGTCTCCCGCGCGCCGAACCAGACGATGAGCGGCCAGTGCCAGAGGTAGGCGCCATAGGACACGACGCCGATCCACGCCACGGGTCTCCATGCGAGCACCCCGCTGAGGACGCCGCCGCGACCGATCCAGAGAGGACCCAGGATCAAGAGCGTGGCCACCGACACGAAGAGCGCGCCGCCGAAGAAGTAGCTCGAGGCACGAACGGTGATCACCGCGAGCCCCAGCCCGAGCGCGGCGACACCGAGCGCGACGACCAGTGCGCCCCAGCGATCCAGCCGATGACGGACCCACGGGGTCGTCACCAGGACGGCGCCGACCGCTCCGATGAGCGGTTCGAAGATCCTCGCGTCCGTTCCCATGTAGGCCCGTTCGACGCTCTCGGGTGACCACAGGAGCCACAGCAGCGTCGCCGATCCGATCGCCAGGACCCCTGCCGTGAGGGCGACCGCAGATCGGCGGCGCCGTCGCGCGACCGCCGCCACGGCGAAGACCGCGAGCGGCCAGAGCACGTAGAACTGCTCCTCGATCGCCAGTGACCACGTGTGCTCCAGCGGGGAATCCACCCCGATATCAGCGAAGTAGCTGGAGGTCGTGATCAGGTGCCAATTGGCCACGTAGCCGGCGGTCGCGAGCAGGTCGCCTCGAACCGAGCTGCGCTCCGTGAACGTCGCCGTCGCCCACGTCACGATGGCCACGATCACCAGCACGACCACGAGGGCCGGCAGGAGGCGGCGAGCCCGTCTGGCCCAGAAGTCGGGGAGGGAGATCCGCCCCGTCCGATCGATCTCGGTGAGGATGAGCGTCGTGATCAGGAACCCCGACAGCACGAAGAAGATGTCCACGCCGACGAACCCCGCCGTGAACCCCGGGACCCGGAGATGGAACAGCAACACGAGGACCACGGCGACCGCGCGGACGCCGTCGAGGGCGTGGACGTGCCCACCCGCGGTGGGGTCACCGGACCCCGTCGTCGCCCCCGCTGCCCGGCTCGGTGGGTCCTCCGGGGGGTCGTGCCTGGAGGGAGTTGGCGCCATCGATCCCGAGTGTGGCATGGCGTCGGAGGGAGGCAACGGAGGGCCCCGCTCGTCGCGGTCGGGGTCCTCACGTGGGCTATGGTCCGAACATGGCGCTCCGCCCTCGGCGTCGGCGGCTGGGAGCGGTCGTCGATCGCGCTGATCGAACATCGCTGATCGTCGCGTCCGCGATCGTGGGAGCGGCGGTCACGATCTCGTGGTACGTCTCGGCGTTCCCTCCCGACCGGGTGCGCAACCTCGGATCCGACGCGAGCGGCTACATCGTCCAGATGCGAGCGGCATCCTCGGGCGTTCTGGACCTCCAGGCATCGCGACCGGGGGTGGGGGTGCTCGGCGCGACCGTCGCCGGGACGGGGCTCGTGCCCGTCGAGGCGACGCCTGTCGTCCTGTCGGTGGCCCTCGCCGTCTGCATCGGCGTGCTCGCCGCGGTCGCGCTCCGCACGGGGTACGCCGCTCCCGGCTGGGCCTTCGGTGTGGCGATCGTGATGGTGGCGGCGTGGGGGGGAACGGCGCGCTTGGCATCGGGATACCTGGCCAACCTGGAGAGTCTGACCCTGTTCCTGCTGGCGATGGTCCTCGCGACGACGCCCGGGGAGCATCGGAGGACGCTGGCCATGACCGCGGCGTTCACGGCCTCGCTGCTCGCCCACCCCAGCCTCCTCCCCGCGTACGGGGCGATCCTGATCGGCTGGTGGGCCGTGTCGCTGCTCCCTGTTGGCTCGGGGTCCCGGAAGGAAGGATCCCCGCCGGCCATCGTCGTCGCCGCGTTCGCCCTGGCGTCCGTTCTCGTCATCGGGATCCTCGGCGGGTGGATCGGTCTGCGGCTCCAGGATCTCCAGGACTTCAGCCTCATCGATGAGCAGTTCGATCTTCGGGTCGCCGAGAACCTCGAGTGGATCGGACCCATCTCGACCATGCTGATGATCTTCGCGGGGACGGTCGTCACGTTCGTCCGTCGCGACGCCCGGCGTTCGTGGTCGATGGGCGCGCTCGGCGTCATCTGGCTCCTGGTGTCGGCGGCCGGGGTGCTCCTCGTCGCCGTCATGCCTCGGCTTCCGGGACACCGCACCCTGTTGCTCGGGATCCCCGCCCCGATGCTCGGGGCGCTCGCGGTGGCCGGGGTGGCGTACGAGGTCATGCGGACGGTCCGTCGTGCGGGCCCGATGGGGACCGCCGCGCGAGCCCTGGTCGTCGCGTCGGCGGTGGCGATCACGCTGGGGAGCACCCTTTCGACCCACCGCCTCCTCGAGACCGAAGCGCGCGCGGACCTGCCGGGGGTGAACGCCGGACCGGCCGCCGTCGCGAGCTACCTGTGGGCGATCGATGATCGACGTCCCGTCGTGATCGCGATCGATCCTCCCGGGGACGCGGGCATCCGTTTCTGGAAGGCACGGCAGAACACCGTCCGGTCGCTCGCTCCCGACGACGTGTTCCTCGACGTCGTGACCTATCTCGGCGATGAACGTCTCCTCCTCCGCGGGACTCCGACGCGCCGGACCGGCGACCGACTCTTCGATCTCGCGTCCGACCGCACGTGGCCCTCCGTTCGCGAACGGCTCCCGGAGGATCCGATCGTGCTCGTGGTCCGGCCGTGGGTCACGGACACGGCGTGGGAACGGGTCACCCGGTCGGCCGCGCTGGCGTCGCCACTCGTGGCCGTCGTCCGCGGACCGCTCCCACAGCGATCCCTCCCGACGATCACCGCCACCGAACTGACCCGGGGCGCAGCCGCGTGGCGCATCGGCCTCCTCGTCCTCGCTCTCGGGATCGCCGGGGGCGGGTGGAGCCTGCTCGTCCTCCGGCGCCGGGGGTCGGTCGTGAACGTGCTCGGGATCGCTCCCGCGCTCGGAGTCGCGGTGGTCGTCCTCGTCGGTCTCGCCGTCACGCTGGTCGGGGGCGATCCCGGCGGAGCGTGGGGTCTCGGGATCGTGGCGGGAGTGACCGCCGTGGGGTGGGGCGGCGCCGTCCGCGCGGCGAGAGCGGCGAGTCCTGAACCCGACGCCTAGCGCAGCTCGGCGAGGGCCTCGACCACGCGATCCACCTCGTCGACCGTGTGGTAATGGCAGAATCCCACGCGGACCGCGCCGCCGGTCTCGAAGAGGCCGAGCCGGATCATGATCTCCCGCGCGTAGTAGTCGCCGTCCCACACGCAGATCCCTCGAACGGCGAGCTCTTTCGCCGTCTCGGCCGGAGGCTCGTTCCCGACCCGGATCGCGAAGGTGGGCGTCCGCTCGTCCAGACGCGCTCGATCCCGGATGCCCCACAGCTGGACGGAGTGGAGCGATGCGATCCCTTCCAGGAAGCGATCGGCGAGCATCCGCTCGTGCGCCGCGATCGCCTGGAACGAGGCGGCGATCCGCTCCCGGCGAGCGACGCCGGTATCGCTGGCGAGTCCGGCGAGATAGTCGACCGCGGCGGTGAGCCCGGCGAGTCCTTCGTGGTTCTGGGTGCCGGTCTCCCAGCGGTCGGGCGCCTCGTCCGGCGCGGGGATCACCTTGTAGGGCGTCCAGGACTCGAGGAGGCTCCGGCGAGCCGCGAGGACGCCGAGATGGGGACCGAAGAACTTGTACGGGGAGCAGACCAGGAGGTCGGCGCCGATCCCGTGCAGATCGAGGAGGCGGTGTTGGGCGAGATGCACACCGTCGACCGCCACGAGCGCACCCACGCCCTTCGCGCGCGCCACCAGGTCCGCCGCCGCCGGGATCGTGCCGACGGCATTGGATGCGAGCGTGAACGCCACCAGCTTCGTCCGCGGGGACAGGGCGGCCGCGAAGGAATCGACATCGAGCGTGACGTCTGCCTCGCGGACGTCCACCCAGCGGACGGTGGCGCCGGCATCGGCCGCTGCCATCACCCACGGGCGGACGTTCGCGTCGTGATCCAAGCGGGTCACGACGACCTCGTCACCGGGCCCCAGCGTTTTCGAGAACGAGCGGGACACATGGAAGAGGAGGGTCGTGGCGTTCGGGCCGAAGGCGATCTCGTCCGTGTGCGCGCCGGTGAGGTCGGCGGCCGCGCGCCGTGCCTCCGCGACCAGCCCGTCCGTCTCCTCGCTCGTGATGAACGCGCCGTGCGTGTTGCTCAGCCCTCTGCGGTACCGACCCGTCACGGCCTCGATGACCGTGTCGGGGACCTGGGAGCCTCCGGGGGCGTCGGCGAGCACCAGAGGACGGCCGTCGTCACCGAGGCGGGCGAGCGCCGGGAACCTCGCGCGGACGCTGCGGAGGTCGAGCACGCGGAGAGGCTACCGGAGCCGTCGGGATGCGCGTCCGCGGGTCGCGAACCCGCTCACCCCGGACAGGTCGCCCCGGAACAGCCTCGGAGCCGTCGAAGCGTCGCCGAGAGTGCCACGACGTCCGGGTCGTTGCCCGGTCGGCCGTCCCGGAGCACGTTGACGAGCTGCTCCGGGTCGGTACGGAGCCGATAGAACTCACGGAAGGCAACGCGCCCCGTGCGGTCCAGGTACTCGATGTACTGGAAGGAACGGGTGACGAACGCACGCCAGGTGGGCGTGGGGCCGCGCGGCAGCTCCTGGAACTCGAGCAGGAGGCGGGACCGGCTCGCCCCCTCATCCAGGAGGTCGAAGCCGTCCGGCTCGACCACGGGCTCCAGGCCTGCGGCGGCGAGGAGCGTGGGAGCGAGATCGATCCCGCCCACCAGACGATCGTCCACCGCGCCCGGCGCGAGATGTCCGGGCCATCTGAGGTAGAGCGGGATACGAACGGATCCGAGGTAGGGGACGGATTTGCCGAACAGGGAATGCTCCCCCCACTGGAATCCATTGTCCGAGATGAAGACCGCGATCGTGTTCTCCAGCTCTCCGAGAACCTCGAACCGGGTCATGAGGCGGTCGATCTGATCGTCCACGGCCACGAGCGAGCGGAGCTGGGGATCCCGCTTCGACCGGATCTGGGAGGCCGTGCGAAGGGCCCGTCTCGCGACGAACCGCGGCTTGTCGCGACGATCCCGTTCCGTCATCGCCGCTGAGCGGCGCAGCGGCGGCACGGGCACGTCCTCGTACCGACCTTCCACATCGGAGGGGAGGTGTGGGGCCATGAAGCCGACGTGAAGGAACCACGGCACTTCGTCGTCGTCTTCGGCCGCCTCGACGAACGCGAGCGACGTGTCGCCGATGAACGTCGTGGAATTCTCCGCGACGACGCGCGTGGTCCCTCCTACGTTCCATTCCGCCCCCGAGTACTTGACGAGCGGCGTGGTGGCCCATCCGTCGAAGTTCGCGGGGTCCCGTTCGTTCGGCCAGTTGTTGAGGTACTTGCCGAAGAGGCCGGTGCGGTAGCCCGACTCCTGCAGCCTCCGCTGGATCATCGATGGTTCGACCGCCGCGAGCTCCGACGCCAGGACATCCTCTCCGTAGATCCCGTGGTTGTGGGCGTACAGGCCGGTCAGGAAGGAGACGCGCGCGGGACAACAGCGCGGCGTGGTGGCGAAGGCCCGGGTGAACGCCGTTCCCTGGGAGCCGAACCACTCCTGCGTCCGCGGCATGACGGGCGCGAGCGGCATCTCGCGCTGGTCGTCGGTCACGATGAGGAGGATGTTCGGCTTCTCGGCCGGCGGGGTCGTCGGGTCGTCGTCGTGGGCGGTGCAGCTGCCGGCGATCAGGATGCTCGCCAGCAGCACCAGCGATGCGCGACGGAGAACCAGACGTGACCCGACCGGAGAGGACATCGCGCCCATCTTCGCACTGGGCATCGCAGTGGGTTGGGGCGGGCGGAGCGAACCGCGGCGCCCCGATCCGGCCGCGATATGTTGCTTCTTCATGTCACGGCACGGGCGGGTCGATCCCCAACGGACATCTGTCCCGATCGACCCTGACGGTCCGTCCGCACGGGAGCAGCGGCTGGCCCGGTGGGGCATCGTCGTCGTGGTGGCCGGATCGGTCGTCCTGCAGCTCGCCCTGATCCAAGCCGATCGCCCGCCGAGCTGGGATGAGTCGATCTACGTCTCCCAGGTGACACCGGACATGGATGCGATGTTCCTGAGGGCGTTCCGGGCTCGAGGGATCACGTATCTCATCGCTCCGATCACGCTCGCAGGTGGGTCGATGGAACACGTGCGTCTGTTCCTGATGCTGCTGTCGTCGCTCGCCGTCGGCGTGGTCTTCGCGATCGCGATCCCGCTGATCGGTCTGGCCGCACCGATCGCCGCGGTGCTCTTCAGCTCCTCATGGCTCTTCGTGTTCAACGGCTCCGCCGTGCTCCCCAACCTGTGGGCGGCGATCCTGGGGCTGGCGATGACCGCGCTGCTCGCGAGGAGGCTCGAAGGCGGAAGAACCCGGCACATCGTGCTCGCCGCGGGGTCGCTCGGCGGGCTGGCGGTCGTCCGGCCGACGGAAGCGGTCGTGGTGTTCGGGGCGATCGGTCTCTGTCTGCTTCTGACGGGTCGGCCCTCGTGGCG
>JBOGVC010000180.1:0-5235 GCA_050695275.1 Actinomycetota bacterium
GTTGCCATCGGCGTCGAAGGCAACGAGCTCGCGTTCGACGGCACGACCGTGGCGGTCGGAAGCTTCTACGATAGCCCGGTCCATGTGTTCGACGTCGCAACCGGTTCGGCGCGGACACTTGACGCCCACGGCGTCCTCCTGTGACCTGGCAGATCGGGGCAGTGGTCAACTACCTCTCGTGCGTCGCAGCCGTGGGCGCCGGCCCAGCACGCGGCCTCGAGGTCGTCGAGGTCGAGGCAGGCGAGCTCGTCGGCCAGCGTGGGCTCGCCGGCGGCGGCCGGTCCGTCGACGGCGACCCGCGTCGGGTGGGCGATCGTGAGGGATCCGACGGCCAGGTGCCTGAGCAGCTCGTCGCGGGTGCCGTTGTCCATGTTCTGCCGCCGTCCCTGCGTCGTGAATGTCGCGTCGAGCGATCTAGTGCCGCGTCAGGCAAACGTTGTCCTGTCCTCTACCGGCACATTGAGGATGCCGTCGCGGCTCGCCGGCGTCGTCGTTATGGGTCGGTCCGGCTCACCGCGCTATCGCCGGTTCTGCGCTATCTCCGCGATGGGCGGTGCCGGTCACTATGTGCGCGGTGCGCGCCAGATCGCCGATTATCCGAACGTCCGGTGAGTCGCAGCTCCAGACACACTGAAGGTCATGAAAACCATGCGGCTCGAGGCGTTCGGTGGCTGGCCGGGCGTCCTCGAGAGGTTGATCCGCCGAGAGGACCTCTCTGGTGACGAGGCGGCCGCGGCGCTGGCGGCCCTCCTGCGCTCGCTCGGGTTCGAGAAGGTGACGGTGGTGTTCGAGCAGCCACCGGCGACGTGAACCGCGCACGGCTGCGCGAGCTGGGCTTCGAGCTCGACGCTCGCGCCGAGGCCGGCGTATCCGACGAGGGTGCGTGGTTCGCGACGGCGCCGGACGGCGCGCCGGTGGTGCTCAAGTGGTTCCCGGACGAGACCGTCGCCGAGCGCTATGCGGTCCTGCTCCCCGGCCTCGACGAGCTCCGATCACGCGGCGTCCCAGTTACCGGAGTACCCGCACGTCCTCGCCGTCGACGGCTGGACGCTATCGGCGCAGCGGGTCCTGCCGGGTGCGTCGGTTCGCAACCCGTCACCGGCGATCGTGGAGCAGATGGTCGAGTGCATCGCCGCCCAGGCCGGTGTTGTGTGTCCGCTGCCGGCGCCCGAGGTGCAGCCGTGGGGTGCGTCCGTCGTGCACACGCTCACCGTCGGGGTGGACGGGTGGGGGATGCACGAGCCGATGCGGACCGGGGGTCGTCGTAGCGCAGCGGTGCTCGAGCGAGTGAAGGCCGTCGGCGCCGACGCCGACCCGGCGTGGTTCCCGTCCGACGGGCTCGTCCACCTGGACATGCACACCGACAACATCCTCGTCGGCGACGACGGCACGCTCACCGGGATCATCGACTGGGAGGGCGCCTGCGCCGGCGATCACCGCTTCGACCTCGTGAGGTTCGCGTACGACCTCGACGGGCACGATCAACCGATCTGGGACGTCGTCGAGGCCACCGGCATCGAGCCGCGTGTGCTTCGGGCGTACGTCGCCCATCACGCGCTGGTGTGCACGTCCTGGCAGATCCACCATCAGACAGATGACGTGCCCCGCCAGCTGGACCGCGCCGAGCGCGTCCTCGATCGGTACGAGGCCTAGCGGCGGCCGTGATGCAGACGTCTCGATCTCGATCCGCGGACAGAGCACCTACGTAGACCCAGACGTCCTGGGAAGTATGGAACCGAGGAGCTCCTTCAGTACAGGGGAGCCGAGACCAAGGAAGGACGAGACGTTGTCGCCGGACCTCGCTGAGATGATCGAGCAGTATCACCGAGCGATAAACGCGTTCGTGACGGGCGACCCGGAGCCGCAGAAGGAGCTGTTCTCGCGGCGCGACAACGTGACCCTCGCCAACCCGTTGGGGCCTCCTGCCCGTGGCTGGGATCAAGTTGAGGACACCCTGGACCGTGCCGCGTCCCTGGTTCGAGAGGGCGAGCCCGTCGCCTGGGAGCGCATCTCGGAGGATGCGACCGGGGACATGGCGTACATCGTCGAGATCGAGCGGACCCGCTTGAAGGCGGGCGACGCCGATGAGATCGCGCCAGTTTCGCTTCGCGTGACGACCATCTTCCGACGTGAAGACGATGCGTGGAAGATCGCCCATCGACATGCCGATCCCATCACCACTCCGCGGTCGATCGAGTCCGCCTTGGAGTCGTAGAAGCGACCGGATCGACCGCTGGTTGCTCCTCAGCCAGGCTTGAGGAGTCGGAAGGTGATGAAGGCGGGTTCGCGGCTCAGCTTCGCGTGATCTTCCGGGAATCGATCGGCCATCTCGGGCTGGGGGAGCGGCTCGACCAGCCGCTCGATCAGGAACCCGGCGTCCGTGAACTCCTCGCACGTCCGCTGCAAGGGTGCGCGCCAATACCGAACGTGCCACCGGCCCTCGTGCCAATCTTCCTCGATGAGCTCCACCGAGAAGTAGCTGCCTCCCAGGCGCTGCCAGTCCGACGTGGGGTGGTGGTTCGACACGACGAGCCGACCGCCGGAACGAAGTACACGATGGAGCTCCCGGAGCGCCGCGGTGCGCTCGTCGACGTGATGGATCACCAGCGCCAACAGGGCGGCATCGAAGCTCCCATCGTCAAGCCAATCGAGAGGAGACTCGAGGTCGTGCACGCGAACGTCGAGTCGATCCCCGACCCGTCGACGGGCGAGACGAACCATCTCGGGGCTCTGATCGAAGCCGACGACCTCCGCTCCGCGGGCGATGAGCTCCTCGGCGTAGAGGCCTGGTCCGCAGCCGGCGTCGAGGATCCGCTGCCCCCTGACATCACCGAGAAGGTCGAGAACGGCCGGGCGATCGTAGAGGGCGTTGTACGCACCGTCGGAGGCATGCTGCTCGTACTCCTCGGCGAAGGAATCGAAGAGCGGAGCGTCGCCCTCGGAGCCCGTGCGAAGACTCCTCGTCACGAGGCCGCCGAGTAGTCGACGAGGTTCCCCATCCGGTCGGGCGATCCGTCCAGGTAGAGACGGAGGTTCGCGCAGAAGAACTCGACCTCCCATCCCCAGCTCTCGGGGGCGTTCCCGGAGATGTGCGGCGTGATCAGGAGGTTCGGGGCCGACCACAGAGCACTGTCGGAGGGCAGGGGTTCCTCGGTCGTGACGTCCAGCATCGCCCCTCGGATCGCCCTCTCTCGCAGGGCAGAGACGAGAGCCTTCTCGTCGATCAGGCCCCCGCGGGCGACGTTCACGAGCAGGGCGGTGGGCTTCATCACCGCGAGCTCAGCCTCGCCGATCAGGTGGCGCGTGCTCGAATTCAGTGAGGCGCACAGGGCGACGAAGTCGCTCGCGGCGAGGAGCTCGTGGAGCGCGTCCGAGGGCAGGAGCCGGTCGAGCGGCTCGCCGCTCAGGAACAGGGGTGACCGCTTCGTCGCCCAGACCTCCGTCCCGAGCGCTCGTGCGGCGGTCGCGAGCTCCCGTCCGACTGCCCCGTACCCGACGATGCCGAGGCGCTTGCCCCTCAGGAGGGACACCTCGAACGAGTCGGCTTCCAGCCACCGTCGTTCGCGCTGTCCCTCGAGCCAGGAGGGGATGTTGCGGGAGAGCATGATCATCACCGCGACGGTGTACTCGGCCATCGCCGAGGCGTAGGCGCCCGCCGAGTTCGTGAGGAGGATCCCACGGTCCGCCATCGCGTCCAACGGGAGGTGTTCGACGCCGGCGGAGATGCTGTGCACCCAGCGGACGTTCCCATCCGTGATCAGTCGTTCGAACGTCTCCTGGTCGATCCCGGTGACGACCACCTCGAGGCCGCCGGGCGTTCCCTCTCCGAGAGCCGGATCGTCGTCGGCGATCAAGGCCGCTCGGCCGCCGGCCGCCGACTCGATCGCCGGCTGGTGGCCATCCAGGAGGAACCGGGGGAGTACGACGGAGGGGGTTCGATCGGTCACCATGGGCTCGGCGACGGATGATAACGGTCTCACACACGCTGGCCAGCGGATGTGCCACGATCGAGCGTGTCCCTGAGGGTGCCGGAGCGCCTTGCGACGAACTGCTTGAAGTCTCCGGAGACGATGGCGTGGCTCGAGCGGCTTCCCGACGTAGTGGCGGAGCTCGAGGCACGGTGGGTGGTCACGCTCGGGCCGCCATACGACGGGCCCGAAGTCAGCGCCTCGTGGGTGGCACCGGCTCTGCGCGCGGACGGAACGTCGGCCGTGTTGAAGGTCGGGCTCCCGCACATGGAGGCCGAGCACGAGATCGACGGACTGCGGTTCTGGGACGGGGACCCGACCGTCCGCCTGTTCGAAGCCGACGACACCCAGGGCGCGATGCTCCTCGAGCGGTGCGAACCCGGGACGCCGCTCCGGTCGCTCCCTGAGCCGGAGCAGGATGTCGTGATCGCCGGCCTCCTCCGCCGGCTCTGGCGCGTTCCGAGCGCTCCGCACCCATTCAGGCCGTTGTCCGAGATGATCGGCTCCTGGATCGAAGAGACCATGTCGAGCGAACCCCACTGGTCTGATCCGGGCCTCGTACGGGACGGGCTCCGCGTCTTCGACGACCTGTTGAACAGCCCGACGGACGACCACGTGCTGCTCTCGACGGACCTCCATGCTGGGAACGTGCTGCGCTCGCAGCGTGAGCCATGGCTCGTCATCGACGTCATGCCCTTCGTCGGCGATCCCGCCTACGACGCGACGCAACATCTCCTGAACTGTGAGGCCCGGATGCACAACGACCCGGACGGCACGATCGCCCGGTTCACTGACCTCCTCCAGGTGAACACCGATCGGGTGCGGGCATGGCTGTTCGCACGCGTCGCGGCGGAATCCGGGGGCGACCGGGAGTCGTGGGCGGACCTGGCCCGGGTCCTCGCCCACGAGTGATCCGCCCGTTAGCGATCCGGTCAGCCGGCGAAGGGAGTCGCCGGCAGTCCTCGCATCCCGGGGCGTACGCGGAAGAGACCTCCGGCGAGGGGCTGCTCGCTCAGCGCTGCATCGGTGAGGCCGGACCGGGCGGACGTGACGTAGAGATCCGAGAGGTCGGCGCCACCGAACGCGCAGCTCGTGACCTGGGAGACGGGGAACCGGACGATCGCATCCACGTTCCCGTCGGGAGCGAGACGTCGTATGGCTGAGCCGCCCCAGAACGCGACCCACAGGAACCCCTCGTCGTCGACCGTCATACCGTCCGGGAGACCCCACGAGTGGGGGATCTCGACGAGAGACCGGCGGTTCGAGG
>JBOGVC010000181.1:0-5423 GCA_050695275.1 Actinomycetota bacterium
CCGACGTGGATCGACCCCGACGGGGCCGGCGCGAAGCGGCATCGCACGCTCACCCGCGGACCTCGTTCCGGAGGACGCCCACGCCTTCGACCTCGACCTCGACGACGTCGCCGTTCGCCAGCTTGCCGACCCCTTCCGGCGTGCCTGCGAGCACGACATCCCCCGGGAGCAACGTCATGAACGCGGTCGTGTACTCGATCAGCGTCGCGACGCCGAAGACCATGTCGGCGGTGGACGCCTGCTGACGGATCTCCCCGTTCAACCGGGTCCGCACGATCACGTCGTTCGGGTCCAGGTCGGTCTCGATCCAGGGCCCGAGCGGCGCGGACCCATCGAACCCCTTCGCCCGGGCCCACTGGTCGTCCGTCTTCTGCAGGTCGCGGAGCGTCACGTCGTTGCCGCACGTGTAGCCGAGGATGTACTTGAACGCGTCCTCCGCGCGCACGGAGCGGGCCAGGCGACCGATCACCACCCCCAGCTCGCCCTCGTAGTCGATCCGCCGGCTGATCGGGAGCAGCTGGATCGGATCGCCAGGACCGATCACCGCCGTCGACGGCTTGAGGAACAGGAGCGGCTCCTCAGGTACGGCGAGACCCCACTCCTCCGCGTGGGCGACGAAGTTCCGGCCCACGCAGACCAGCTTCGACGGAAGGACGGGGGCCAACAGGTGGACATCGCTCAGCGCGACGGTTTCCCCCGTGGGGAGCGGATCCTCGAAGAAGGTGCCGCGGAGGACCTGGATCTCCTCGGATCCACGATCGACGGCACCCGTCGCGATGCGATCGCCGTGGCGGAAACGGACGAGACGCATACCTACGCGAGCCTGGTGCCGCCGTCGAACGTCGCGCCAACCTGACGCCAGTAGCCCGCGATCATCTCGTGGGGCTCGAGGGCCGCGAGCTCCTCCCCCGGCGCGTCGAACAGCTGGATCTCCGCCTCACCGGTGAACGCCGGTCCGAGGTCGACGTCCCGCGAGCGCATCGTGACGAGCTCCGCGAGAGCGTCCCCGTTCTCCTTCTCGATCGAAGGCATCCAGCGCGAGTGCAGCATCGGGAGGGCGTTGACGAACCCCGCCGTCTCCGAGCCACCCGTCAGGCTGAGGCGCGCCTCTGCGAGTCGTCGGTCGTTCGCCTGGAGCGTGGCGCCGAACCGCCCGCCGGCCGCGAGCCGCGGCCCCGCGCGCCCGACGGACACCGGGCGCGTCATCCAGATCGATCCGAGCTTCTTCGGATACCCCTGGTACCAGCCACGCGCGAGGGCGAAGTCCTTGTCGACCCAGATGTAGACGCACCGCGAGTACGTCTCCCCCTCGTATCGGCAGCGGACGACCACGAAGCATTCCTTGTACTGGGAGCGTACGGGGTCCAGGAGTTCCTCGCCAGAGTCGCTGCACGACTGCCAGTCGGCCCAGACGATCGCGACGGCGCCGGGGTCCTCCTCGGCAGGCTCCACACCGTCCGGGAGGAGTGCCGCGACGCGAGCGGGATCCGTGCGGTACTCGATCGTCAGCACGTCGCCGGAGTAGTGCCACGGCGGTGCCGGGACGAGCGATGCCCGACCCTCGGGCGACCGCGGCGGGAGGAACCCTTTCAGCTCGGCCACGGATGCGGAGTCTACGTGGCGCCTTGCCCCAGGACGCCGACGCCCGCACACGTCACGCGCCCCAGGCCCGTCGCCACCGGATCCCACGATCTGCCGCCGTCGGCCGAGGCGAAGACCCGTCCGTCCTCGGTCCCGAAGACCACCCCGCCCTCCGCTGCCGCGAGGCAGTGACTGTCGACGTTGCCGTCGACCCACTCCGGGAGCCCGACCTCGCATCGTTCGAAGACCTCCGCGCCCGGCCCGCGCCGGTAGACCGCCGCGCGACCGCCCCGTGGACCGGTGGAGGCGCTCAGGAAGAGCGCGTCCCCGTGGAGCGCCACCGCGCGCGAATACGGCGCGTGGAGGCCCTCGGCGGAGAAGGCCCACGACCCACCGCCGTCGTGGGATTCCGCGAGCCCGCGAGCGGTCGCCGCCACCACGTGGCCGGCGACGGTCGGGTCGGCCACCACCTGGTGCACGTCGGCGTCGATATCGATCGTCGGGGTCCAGACCTCGCGGGGATCGTCCGAGCGAAGGATCCCGCCAACGTGCACGTTCGCGAACACGGCACCGTCTGGCCCGGCGGCGAGCGACCTCGTGTCGGGAGGACCTCCCCAGGGCGTGTACCAGCCGTCACGCCCCTCGGCTGCATCGAACGCCGAAAGGAGCTCACTCGTCCCCGCACGGACCGACGCGAGCCGAGCGTTCGCCGTGCCGACCAACGCTGCGTCACCGATGGGAAGCAGGCACCGCCCCGTCTCGCCCTCGACGGACACGACCGGCTCGACGTCGGTGCCGCGGACCCGCAGCACTTCGTCGCCGTCGGCCAGCACCCACCAGCCGTCCGTCACCGCCGCGAGCGAGGTGATCTCGCGGCCATCGAGCAGCCGCCGTCCGCTCGCGTCGAGCAACCCGTTCCGGGTGCCGACCAACCAGTCCACCCGTCTAGGCTAACGCCGGATGGAGACACGACGGATCGTCCTGGACGGCGTGGCGACCACCGTCACACGAGAAGGGGATGAACTCGTCGCTCCCGACGGCCGCCGGATCCCGATGGACGAGCCGACCCACCTCCCCCCGGTCCAGCCCTCCAAGATCGTGTGTGTCCACCTCAACTACGAGAGCCGTCGGGCGGAGTTCCTCGCGGAGCTCGGACCGGCGCCCACGTTCTTCCACAAACCCACCACGTCGTTGAACGCGCACGGTGGCGAGGTGGTGCGCCCGGCGCGATGCCGGTACCTGAACTACGAGGGCGAGATCGCCATCGTGATCGGCGAACGTTGCAAGCACATCGCTCCCGAGGAGGCGGACGACTACATCGCCGGCTATACCGTCGCGAACGACTTCGGCCTCCACGACTTCCGCGACACCGACGCCGGCTCGATGCTCCGCGTGAAAGGCTCCGACACGCTCTGTCCGCTCGGTCCCGGCCTCGTGACGGACTGGGACTTCCACGGCAAGCGCATCCGGACCCGCGTGAACGGCGAGGTGGTCCAGGACGGCACCACCGACGAGATGATCTGGGACATGCGGTACCTCGTCGCCGACATCGCGCGCACGATCACGCTCCTCCCCAACGACGTGATCCTGTCGGGCACCCCCGCCAACTCTCGCCCCGTCGAACCGGGCGACGTCGTCGAGGTCGAGGTCGACGGCCTCGGGGCCCTCCGCAACTTCATCGTCGAGGGTGACGTGGCCGTCCGCGAGGACGTGGGCGCTCAGCCGAGCGGGTCGGAAGAGGTGATCTCGACCGCCTTCGGCGGCGACTGGGAGTTCCGAGGGGTCAGGGCTCCGAAGCGCGACTGATCCCGGGCGGATCACGCCGTCATCGGATACGGTCCTGGTTGCCACACGAGGAAGGCGCGCGACATGGACCTGAGCGGCAGGCGGCTGCGGTTGCTCATCTCGGACATCCTGGGCCTCGAGCGCGGGAAGTATCTGTTCGGCGACGTCGCCGAAGCCGGCCATGCCGCCTTCTGCATCGGGCTGTATCCCCTCACGACCGACAAGGAGATCCTCGCCGTCCCACGCCAGCAGTTCGACGTCGGTCTTCCCGATGTCGAGGCGCAGATGGATCGGGACACCCTCCGACCGGGATGGGAGGACGACACCGTGGTCGGCATCGCCGACGTCACGCAGCACGGCGTCCCGCTCGAGGTCGATCCCCGTCACGTGTTGAAGCAGGCGGTTCGGGCGTGGCGCGAGATGGAGCTCGAGCCGCAGATCGCGTTCGAGCTCGAGTTCTACCTGTGCGAGCGGGCCGACGACGGCTCGTGGGATCCGGCGGACCTCCCGTCGCATCGGGTCTACGGCACGGGCATGTCCGTCGACCCGAGTGGTGCCGTGCATGACATGGTGACGGCGTCGTTGGCGTCCGGGTTCCACGTGGAGAGCTGGTGCAGCGAGTTCGACAGCGCCGCCTTCGAGGTCAACTGGCGCTATCGCGACGCGATCGCGGGAGCGGACGAGGCGTTCCTGTTCCGGGTGCTCGTCCGGGAGATCGCGGCCCGGCACGGCCGGCACGCGACGTTCCTCGGCAGGCCGTTCAACGATCGCGGTGGCAGCGGGATGCACGTGAATCTGTCGTTCCGGCGGCGGGACGGCTCCAACGCATTCCACGACCCGGACGACCCGGATGGTTTGTCGGATCTGGCGAGGAAGTCGATCGCCGGCCTCCTCGCCCATCACCGCGGTCTCTCCGCGATCTGCGCGCCCACCACGAACGCCTACAAGCGGCTGAAGCCGGACATGCTGAACGGCTACCTGGCGAACTGGGGATTCGACGACCGGACCGTCGGCGTTCGCGTCCCGCCCGCCCGCGGAGAGGGGTCGAGGATCGAGCACCGCATGGCCGATGCCGCGGCCAATCCTTACCTGGTGGGCGCCGCCCTGCTCCACGCCGCGCGGCTCGGGGTGACCGAGGAACTGGAGCTCGGCCCGGCGCAGGTGCCAGGCGCCGACCCCAACACCGAGATCGGGGTGCCGAACACGCTCGCGGAGGCGCTCGATGAGCTCCAGAAGGACACGAAGCTCGCCGCCGAGATGGGTGACTGGCTCGTGGAGTCGTTCGTCGCGCTGAAGCAGGCGGAGTGGGATCGGTACGTGGCGTCCGGTGAGACCTCAGACACCGAGGTCACGTCGTGGGAGCTCGAGTACTACCTTCCCTTCTTCTAGCCCTTCGGGGACCTCCCTGGGCCTTGACAAGCTGTAAGCCTTGGCTTACATACTGCGGTTCGCGGAGAAGGGAAGGCCGATGGCAGGAGTGAAGTTCTCGATCGCGATCGACGCACCACCGGAGCGCGTCTTCGAGCACCTGGCCGACGTGCCTGCCCACCCCAGGTGGGCGAACCCGAAGGCCAAGATGACGATGGAGCAGATCGCAGGGTCGGGGCCCGGATCCGACGCCGCCTACCGCTCGTCGGGCGTCTTCGTCGGCAAACCCGTCAGCGCGGACATCTCCGTGGTCGCCTACGAGAAGCCGAACCGATTCGCGATCCGTTCGGAACAGCACCAGGAGGGCAAGAAGGACGTGTGGTACGTGAACGACTACACGCTCACGCCCGAGGGCGGCGGCACCCGTCTCACGAAACGGGTCACCTCGAACGGGAACCCGCTGATCTTCTACATCGCCTACCCCGGTGTCCGGTCGGACCAGATGACGTCCTTGCGGAACCTGAAGCGGCTCGCGGAATCCGGCGCCTGACCTTCCGGCCGGCGGTTCCACGGCGTCCCCGTATGATGCGCCGATGGGCGCGGAGCACCCCGAGATCGACCTCGCGAACCCGGATTCGTTCGTCGAAGAGGTCCCCTACGACTGGTTCGATCACCTCCGGACCGAGCAC